>JBAWYA010000041.1:0-6280 GCA_037143815.1 bacterium
AGAATAGAAAGTGGAATAGCGGGCAAAGGACTAGGATTTAACTACTTGTCTTCTATAAAAGATATTGCTAATGATCTTGGATTAAAAGGTATCGTATTTACAAAAGAAGATGGTAGCATTAAAGTTATATCAGAAGGAGAAGAAATTAATTTACAAAAATTCGCAAAAAAATTAGAACGAAACTTTTTCTTCACTCCAATAGAGAATTTCTACGTGATATGGCATGATTCAACAGGTGAATTTAAAGATTTTTCTATTATCAATCATAAATAAAATTCTATGGAAAAAACACATTCAATAAACTCAGTGCAAGTTTGTCAAAATTGTAAGAAAAAATTTGAAATAGCCGACGAAGATTTTAAATTCTATGAAAAAATAAAAGTCCCACCACCAACTTTTTGTGTAGAATGTCGTTTAATAAGAAAATTAGTATGGAGAAACGAGAGATCTCTTTATAAAAGAAACTGCGACTTGTGCAAGAAAAATATAATCTCAATGTATAAAACCGATGCGATATTTCCAGTATATTGTCACGAATGTTGGTGGAGTGACAACTGGAATCCACTTGATTATGGTAGTGATTATGATTTTACTGTCCCATTCTTTGAGCAATTTAAAGAATTACTTAAAAAAACACCCAGACCATCATCTTATTCAACTGCAAACTTAAATAGTGAATACGGCAATCATACAGCCCATATGAAAAACAGTTACTTAATGTTCGGAAGCTGGTTTTCTGAAAATTGTGGATACGGCCAAACTATAATCAAAAGTAAGGATTGCTGGGATTGTTTATTCGTGAGAGATTCTGAATTATGCTTTGCTTCATCTGACTGCACAAAATGCAATCAAGTTTTCTTTAGTCAAAATTGTTCAAGCTGTATAGATTCGGCATTTTTATATGATTGCCGAAACTGCCAAAATTGCCTTTTTAGTTACAATTTACGAAACAAAAATTATCACATCTTCAACAAACAAGTTTCTAGAGAAGAATATAATAAAGTTAAACAAGAAATGCTTAGTTCATATCCACTATTAGAAAAAACTTTGTCAGATTTTAAACAAATACTAAAAGAAAAAGCGATCCATAAATTTATGACTGGCGAACGTAATTATAACGTTTCTGGAGAATTTATTTATGGTTCAAAAAATGTTCACGACTCTTATTATGTACTAGATGGCGAAAACCAAAAATACAGTATACGTAGCACTGGAGGACAAAAAGATTCTATGGATATTTTCGGTGTAAATGCAGGTGAACTTGGATACGAATCTAATAATATAGATTTCTCTTCACGTTGTTTTTTTAGTATAAATGGAGAAAACAATATGAACTCCGATTATTTGGTTGATTGCGACCATGTAAACAACTCTTTCGGCTGTATTTCTGTACGTAAAAAAGAATACTGCATCCTAAATAAACAATATGACAAAAAAACATACGAAGAAATGAAGGAAAAAATTATTTCTCAAATGGAAAAACTGCCATATATAGACAAAAACGGTAAAAGTTACACATATGGAGAACTTTTCCCAATGGAGTTGTCCCCTTTTTATTACAATGAAACTATAGCGCAAGAATATGTACCAATAGACGAAGAAAAAGCAAAAAAAATGGGATATTTATGGGATAGTATTGAAGAAAAAAGTTATATACCAACAAAAAGCTGGAAAGATTTACCAGATACAATAGAAAAAGTAGATGATTCACTACTTTCTGAAATAATTTTGTGCGAAGCTTGGGATACAGACAAAAAATCAGCTCAAAATCATAAATGCACAAAAGCTTTTAGAATTACTCAAAATGAATTAATAATGTATAAAAAATGGAACTTACCACTTCCCAGAAAATGTCCAAACACGAGATATTTTGAAATGTCTAAACAAAGAAATCCCGCAAATTTCTGGCACAGAAAGTGTATGAAAGAAGGATGCGAAAACGAATTCGAGACCTCATATTCCCCCGACAGGCCAGAGATAGTGTATTGTGAAAAATGCTACCAGCAAGAAGTCTATTAAAAACATATTTTTGTGTTATAGTAACAACATAAATATGTTTCAATTCTTCAAAAACTTATATGAATATCGAGAGCTTTTATACGCCCTTTCAGGGAGCTATATAAAAGCACGGTATAAACAAACAATTTTAGGTGTCGGCTGGGCATTGGTTCAACCTTTAGTTTTAATGCTCACTATCATTTTCGTTTTTCCACAGATCGCAAATATATCACAGGATATGATGCCATATTCCCTGTTTGTTTTCATAGGCTTTTGGATTTGGACATTATTTGCGAACAGTCTAGCTTTTTCAATACCAAATCTAGTACAAAATACTGCTCTTTTACGTAAAGTCTATTTTCCAAGAGAAATTCTAGTAGTTTCAGCAATATTGCCCAACCTGCTCGATTTTTGTATTGGTATTTTAGTGCTAATAATATTTATGATTTATTTTTCTGTTCCAATAAATATTTCATTCTTATTATTACCATTCCTACTTATAATTTTTATGTTTTTTACTCTGGGCATTGCCCTTCTCGGCTCTGTGGCCAATGTCGCCTTTCGCGATGTTTCAAAATTCTTACCGATAGGCTTACAAATACTATTTTTTGCCACACCTATTATTTATTCTTTCAATAATGTTAATAGTGCTTACGTAAAACTATACAAAATAAACCCCCTTACAGGAGTAATAGATGGCTTCAGATCAATAATAATGCACGGCACGATAGATCACCCACTCACGCTAGTATATGCGCTAATATTTAGCATTATTGTATTTTACATCGGCTACTTTACTTTTAAAAAAGGAGAACAAATAATGGCAGATATTATATGAAACAAGATTACAGTATTGAAATTAAAAATGTTTCCAAGATATTTAGAAAGAATCTAAAAAGTTTTAGAAGTATGGCTGGATATTTATTAAAAAGAGATTCACCCGACAATTTTTATGCTTTAAATGATATATCTCTTTCATTAAAACCAGGAGAAACACTAGGTATAATCGGCAAAAATGGTTCTGGAAAATCCACCTTATTGAAAGTAATTGCGAATATCACAAAATCTTCAAGTGGCACATTGAAAGTGAAAGGGAAAATAGCAAGCTTGATTGAACTCGGGACAGGTTTTCACCAAGAACTCACCGGAAGAGAAAATATTTTCTTGTATGGCGCAATTTTAGGAATGTCCAAGAAAGAAATAAACGAAAACTTTGACAAAATAGTTGAATTCGCCGAACTTCGTGAATGGCTCGACACTCCAATCAAATTTTATTCTTCAGGAATGTTCGCGAGACTCGGTTTTGCCATAATTGCGCACAGTAATTCCGATATTTTATTGATTGATGAAGCAATAGCCGTCGGTGATGAACAATTTCAACAAAAATGCTTCAAAAAAATTGATGAATTTAAAAAAGATAAAAAGATTATTGTGCTTGTATCACATAGTCACGAAGTAATAAGCCAACATACAGAGAGAGCTATTTGGCTTGATAAAGGAAAAATAATGGCTGATGGAAAATCAGAAGAGGTGGTTGAAAAATATATGTGTCAAAGTATTTTTAATGAAACAAATTCAAAAGAAAAAAAACAAGATAACGAAAAAGCTGAGATATATGATTGTAAAATTTTTAATGAGAACAGTAAGGAGACATCAAAATTAGAAATTGGAAAAAGATTTCAAATCAAATTATCTGTAAAATTTTTTAAAGATTTTAATAATGTATCTTTTAATGTTACCTTTAGAGATAATGTTGATCACAATAGACTTACATTACATAGCCTATACTCAAGAAACCCAGTAAATATTCCACACGTTAGGAAAAATCAAAAATTGGAGGTAAAGTTTGATAATGAAGAAATGGTGTTAAGCCCTGGAATGTATAGTCTATCTATTGATGCTTGTGGAAATGTTAACTATCCTAGTTATGATATACTCTGTGAATATAAAAATATATTAAATGTACTAATATCTACTGAAAAAAAACTTATATCCCCTATTAATATGAACTATATAACTAAAATAAGAAATATAATATGATAATAAGAAAAATTATAAAAAGAGTCTTCCCGAATGAAAATAAAAGATTGGAACTAATAGAAAACAAATTAAATTTGATTGAAAACGAATTAAATTTAATAAAATTCGCAATTGGTGATCAAAATGGAATGGGTAAACTACTACTAATGATGAACAATGCCAAAATTCCTAAAAAATATGAATACATTTTCCTAAAAATGAAAAAAGATGATGTATATGTTGACTGTGGAGCTAATATTGGCTTAATTATTGACATAGCTAAACATCAACAAGGAAAAATATATGCTTTTGAGCCAAACAAAAATCTATTTACATTTTTAAAACAAAAATACTCAGAAAATCAAGAAATACAAATATATGAAAAAGCTGTATATAACAAAGATGGAGAAATTGAATTCAATACCCCCAGTAATGAAAATGAAGATTATATATCTTGCAGTTGGTGTGGCAGTATATCAACAATAGAAAATCTAGATAAATTTGTTAAAAATTTTAAAAAGAAAAACGTGGTTGAAACAGTAAATTTTTCTAAGTTTATTAAAGAGAAAATATTTTCTAAAGAAAAAGAAATATATCTTTTGAAGATTGACATTGAAGGTGTTGAATTCGAAGTCATAAATAATATTATAGAAAATAACTTATATAGTAAAATAAAATATATAGTGTGTGAAACTCATGAGAGATTCTTTAATGATGGAAAAGAAAAATTAGAAAAATTAGAAAAATTAATCAAAGAAAAAAATATCAAAAACATTTTTTTAGATTGGATCTGAACTAATGTTAATTAAAAAATATGCTTAAAAATACTATTATCGCAATAATGAATTTAATTTTTAAAAAAGAAAAAAAACTAGTAATGACTCTATTAGTTAGAAATGAAATTGATATTGTAAGAAAAAATATCGAATTTCATCTTAAAAAAGGAGTTAATTTCATAATCGCAACTGATAATGGGTCAACTGACGGTACGCGAGATGTTCTGTTGGAATACGAAAAAAGAGGTATTTTAAAATTAATTGATGAACCAGAACAAAATTATTCTCAATATAAATGGGTTAACAGAATGGGAGAAATCGCAATCAAAGAATATAAAGCAGATATAATTTTTCATTGTGATGCTGATGAGTTTTGGTTTCCATCGACAGGAAACCTTAAGGACGAAATAATAAATTCAAAAGAAAATGTTTTAATAGTAAATTTAATTAATATTTTACTAGAAGACAAAAATGGATTAGAAAGTTTTCCAAAAAATTCTATCTATTCTGTAATAAAACCAATCCCATCAATAGACCTAATGACAGATTCTCAAAATGAAAATTTATATATGTTTCAATATCTACCGAAAGTTATGTTCAAAACCAACAAAGGATTATTAAAAGTTAACCAAGGTAATCACTCAATCTTTGAAACAGAAATCAAAACAAAAAAAGTATCTCAGAAAAAATCAGAAAAAATAATCATTTATCACTTTCCAATTAGAAACAAGCAACAATTTTTAACGAAAATAATAAATGGGGGTAAATCTTATGAGATAAATAATGAATTTGATGATTCAATAGGTTTTCATTGGAGACGCTGGTATAAAAATTATAAAAATGGAACAATAGACAGTGATTATAAAAAAATTATTTTAGATAACAAAACTGCAAATCAAATGATCACAAATGGTACAATTTCAATTTTTGATATAAATCAAATTTTATGAACTGGAAATTCTATAATCCAAAATTTGAATATGAAAATAAATTTGAAGATTCATCCTGGCCATGGGTTGGACATAGACATTTTGCTTATGACTTAATCTCAAATATTAAACCCAAAATAGTGGTAGAGCTTGGAACACATTACGGAACATCTTTATGGTCATTTTCACAAGCAATAAAAAACCAGAATCTCGATACTAGACTTTATGCAATTGATACATGGGAAGGAGAAAAACATACTGGATTTTATGGGGAAGATGTTTTTGAAACTGTAAAAAAAATAAAAGAGAACTTTTATAGTAATTTACAAATAAACCTAATAAGAAAAACATTTAATAACGCTCTTGTTGAATTCGAAAATAATTCGATAGATATTCTACACATTGACGGACTACATACATACGAGGCGGTAAAGAACGATTTCGAAAATTGGCTTCCAAAAATGCAACAAAATGGCATCATTCTTTTGCATGACATAAAAGTCACAGAAAATGATTTTGGTGTTTATAAATTTTGGGAACAATTAAAAGAAAAATATG
>JBAWYA010000042.1:0-6203 GCA_037143815.1 bacterium
CATCACGAAATTATCACTAACAAAAAGTGTATTAGCATCTGGAACAAAGTTGGTTTTTGTAAGCTCAATAAATTGTCTTAAACCAATTACTTTTTTATTATAACTGAGATAAATCCCTTCAACCCCCTCACTTTTTACCGTAGTTGCATTACTCTCATTGAGAACAGTCTGCACTATTTCATCTTTTTTGAGATCTTTTATTTCAAGAAAAGTATTTTGATCAATAAAAATAATTGGCACAAATTGTCCCTCTACTGTGACAGTCTTTATTTCTCCCAAAGAGAGAGAATAAAACAAAACAGCAAAACTAATTAAAACAAGCAATAAACTTAAAAACATAAAAAGTTTGTTCTTCTTTGAGCTAGGAGATAAATTCATTTTAACCTTCTCATGTTCCTCCTCATCATTAATTATTTTTTTTAATATCCCACTCTTATCATCTTCAATTACCTTTGCCATATCTTCAGCGAAGGTCTCGACGATTTTACTTTGTGTCACATTCTTCACAGGAAGAACTTCATTATTTTTTTCCATATATTTTCTAAATAAGTTTTAATTTAAAAAAACTAAAACTTATTTGCCTAAGACTTCTTAAAAAAATCTTTATCCGCTTCTTTGATAGAAAGGCCTATTCTGCCTTTTTCTCTATCAACAGAAATAATTTTAACCGGCACAATTATACCCTCCTTTATTATATCGCTAACTCGCTCAACACGAAATGGTGCCAACTCGGAGATATGCACCATACCATCAGTAAAAGAATTAAGTCTGACAAAAACTCCAAAATCAGCCATTTTTACAACTTCACCCTTTAATACTTCACCTACTTTGTATTCATGGGTCATTTCCAAAACTATAGTCTTGGCTTTTTCTGCAGAATCTCCTTTACCAGTGAAATACACAGTACCATCATCTTCGATAGTTATTTCTGCACCAGTTTTTTCTTTAATTTCTTTAATAGTTTTTCCGCCACCACCAATCACCATACCTATCTTGTCTGGATTAATTTTAATCATTAATATTTTTGGAGCATTTGCAGAAATATCCTTACGTGGAACTTTTATTTCTGTTTCCATTCTATCTAGAATAGTCATTCTCGCATTTTTTGCTTCTATCATAGCTTCACCCAATATTTTTATTGGTACTCCTTCAACTTTTACATCCAATTGTATAGCAGTGACTCCAGCTCTCGTGCCGGCAACTTTAAAATCCATATCACCATAATGATCCTCAGGACCTTGAATATCAGTCAAAACTTTGTATTTACTATCAGATTCATGCATCAATCCCATCGCAATACCTGCCACAGGTGCCTTGATCGGTACTCCACCATCCATCAAGGCAAGAGTCGAAGCACAAATAGAAGCTTGAGAAGTAGAACCATTTGAAGCCATAGATTCAGACACGACTCTTATCGTATAAGGAAATTCTGCAAGAGGAGGCAATACCATTGCAAGTGCTTTTTCAGCTAGAGCTCCATGGCCGACCTCTCGACGATTGGTAAATCCAGCTCGTCCTGTTTCTCCTCCAGAATATGGTGGAAAATTGTAATGATGCATAAATCTCTTTTCGGCTTTTGTTTGCATACCATCAATCATGTGTCTATCTTCAGGACCACCCAATGTGAGTACTGAGAGGACGTGTGTACCACCACGATAAAAGATACCAGAACCATGCAATATAGAAGAAATGCCTCCAGCTTGCGCAAAAAGTTCACGAACTTCATTCATTTTTCTTCCATCAGCTCTTTTCCCTTCAAGAATAGCTTTCTTGTGTAAAATATCATTTTCTGTGTCATCAAATAAATTATCCTCCAAACTAAAATCTTCTCTGTCAGAATATTTATCGGCAATCATTTTATTCCAAACATTATGCAATTCGTCTATGTGCTTCTTGCCTGTTTCACCAAAAATCGCACCTTCCATCTTTGGTAAAATATTTTCATTAAATAATTTTACTGACTCCGCATCTATTATCTCTTTTTCTATAACTCTTTTTTCTTTACCAATCTCAGAAACGATCTTCTTTTGAAAATCTTCTAGTCGAGTAATTTCTGCACTAGCTTTCTTCAAAACCTCTTCCAACTCTCCTTCTATCGTCTCATGAGCTGATGCTTCAATCATATTGATATTGCCATTCTTTCCACAGACAGTTAGATCATATTTATATTGAGAATCATCTTCTCTCAATTTAGTAGAAGCATTTATTATTAAATCATCAGTATTATATTTCCCAATACGCACACAACCGATAGGGCCATTCCAAGGCACATTGGACACAGCGAGAGCAAGCGAAGCCGCATTAACTGCTAAAATTGTAGGATCATTATCATCAACAGATATAACGGTCACTATCACCTGCACCGCATGACGTATAGATTGTTCAAAAAGAGGACGCAAAGTTCTATCAATAACTCTACTTGCAAGTATTGCTTCTTCGCTCGGCTTTCCTTCTCTCTTTACGAAACGAGAACCAGAAATTTTACCAGAAGCATAAAATCTTTCAACATAGTCAACAGTTAAATTAAAATAACCTAGACCTTTTTGACTATCATGAGACATACAAACAGTCGCGAGGACTATCGTCTCGCCATATTTCAACATCACTGATCCATGAGCTTGTTCAGCTAAATCAGTAAAAATAGCCGTCAAAGTTTTACCTCCGATTTCTAAACTATATTCTTTCTTTTGCATTTTGAACCCTGCTATAACAGGGCAAGTTTGTATCCAGACTACAGTGTTGTTTATCCTGAGTTTGTCGAAGGATTTCTAAAACCAAGGAAACACTACTTTGTGTCTAGATGCGAACTGATTAACTAATAAATAATAATATACTACTAATTATAATAGCATTTTTGTGAGAAAAAACAAGATCAAAAAAGTTCTGAATGATTACCTATGTCAATTAACACCAAAACAAGTTCTTGATTCTTAATTTGGTATATCAAAAGAATATTACCTCTTACATGACATTCACGAAGACCAACCATACTTCCATGTAAAGAATGATCTTGATATTTAGGAGTAAGTTTGTCGCCAGAAGCTAAAACATCAACCACAAATGCAACCTCTTCCTTTTTTATTTTTCCTGAACGAATTACTTTCTTAAAAGACTTTTGAAATCTTTTTGTATAATGTTTGTAATACATAGCTATTTTCCAGCCTCAATATCATCAAACATTTCTTTTGTAGAAGAATATCTCTTACTGTGTTTGATTGCCCATTCAGCTTCTTTTTCATACTTTGCAAGCACCTCTGGATTATATTTATGCATAAAACCGAAAGGACAAATATAAGTAATATTTTTTGGATTAATCTCTCGAGCTAACAAAAATTTAATACCCGATGATAAATCGAGCCCCATTTCTTTGAATGCTTTTTGAGCCTTGGTTTTTGTTAAGCTATCTATTCTAATTTGCATTGTTGTATTCATAAACAAAGCATATACCATTGTAATGACATTGTCAATACAAAATTATTTCACCCCCATCAAATATTTTTTAGGATTTTCGGAGAGATCCAAAAAGTCATCCACTACTTCACGCAACTTGCCAGATGTAGATTTGCCAAAAGATACGACTTCCACCTGCACGCCAATTGTCTGTAAATATTCAACCAAAGGAATAAAGTCTCCATCACCAGAAATTATTATTACAGAATCTAAACGAGTAGACATTTTGATAGCATCCACTGCAAGCCCCACGTCCCAATCGGCTTTTTTAGTACCACCTGCAAAAATTTGTAAATCTTTTGTTTTTGTCTCTATGCCGAGCTTGGTCAAAGCTTCAAAAAAATTCTTTTCATCCCCTGCCTCAGTGGTAATAACGTAAGCCACAGCGCGCACAAGCTTTCTGCCAGCCACTGCATCTTTTAAGACCGCACCAAAATTAACCCGCGCTTGATATAAATTGCGAGCCGAATGATATAAATTTTGAGTATCAATAAAAACTCCAACTCTTTGTTCTTTATGTTTTATTACTGTCATATATTATATTGTATCATAGAAAAAGAAATTTCTGAAACTTGTTGCAGGTGTAGTTTTTTAGAGACATTGCAACCAGCTATCGAGCCGAGCATAGCAAATTTTCAGCAGAAAATTATGTCGTGTCTATAAAAAACTGCACCAAGAAAGAGTTTCAGAAAATCTATACTAGCTCAATCTTCTTCATCAAAGCATTATAGCGAGCTTTGTTTGTTCGTTCCAAATATTTCAAATGAGTTCGTCTGTCAGCCACCATTTTGATCAAACCTCTTCTGGAATGGTTGTCTTTCTTGTGTTTCTTTAAATGTTTAGCCAATTCATCAATAGAAGCAGAAATAATAGCCACCTGAACCTCAGGAGAGCCTGTGTCTTTATCATGAACTTGATTTTTCTTTATAATTGTTTGCTTTTTCTTTGTTGCTAACATATTGCAGATAATAGCATAAAGTGACAAAAATTGCAATATATAAGCATAAAAGATTGTGCGACATGATATAAGTGCTAAAATACATATATGACATTCACACGAGAGCTCAAGAATCAATTCTTGGAATATATGGAAATAGAAAAAGGACGGGCTATTAGAACTATAGAAAACTATGATCATTATTTAACTGTTTTTTTTGATCAAACAAAAATTACCGACCCGAAAGACATTACCGATTCTAAAATCCGAGATTTTCGTATTTGGCTCAATCGTCAAACGACAGGAAATAATCGCGCTACCGGCGACACAATAAAAAAGAAAACTCAGAATTATTATTTAATAGCCCTCAGGACATTCCTTAAATTTCTTACAAAAAGAAATATTACTTCCCTACCGGCCGACCATATAGAACTCGCAAAAGTCGGAGAGAGGCAAATCGATGTCATCTCACAAGAAGAATTAAAAAGACTTTTAGATGCTCCAAACAAAGAAAAAGATCCAGAAAGAAAGGCTCGAGACAAAGCAATTCTAGAAATGCTCTTTTCTACAGGTCTACGTGTTTCAGAACTTTGCTCATTACAAAATGATTTAGATTTACGATTAGATGAATTTTCTATACGTGGAAAAGGTGGAAAGGTCCGTGTAGTTTTCTTGTCAGAAGAAGCAAAGAAAACTGTAAAAGATTATTTGGCTTTGAGAAAAGATATGTCGGACGCGCTTTTTGCCCCGACGAGCAAAACTGTCGGGGGGCCGACCAAAAGAGTCGGCTTGCATGAAGGCCTCACCCGTCGCTCGATCGAAAGAATAGTAAAAAAATACGCCACCATCGCTGGAATTTCTAAAAAAGTTACTCCTCTCTACACTCATGTAACTGACAAACATTTACGAGACATACACAAAAAATTTCATAATACGAAATAAAAACCAGAAATGATGTTTTAAAACCCTTGCGCAGGAGCTTAGAAAATAAAAATGGTACTCCATTTATTATTTTCTTGAGCGACGAGCAGAGCAATCCGCCAGCTGGCGGATATGTGTGGTTTTAAAACACTATTTCTGGTTTTTATGCTATTATTTGTATATGAAAATCATTTCTTGGAACACAAATGGTCTACGGGCAACTGCTAAACAGGGATTCTTTAATCCCCTTTTTGATGAATACAAACCTGATGTTCTATGCTTACAAGAAACAAAAGCTCGACCTGAACAACTTCCCGACGAAGTGAGAAACCTACCCAGCTATTACTCTTATTTCTCACATCCAGAAATTAAAAAAGGTTACAGCGGAGTGGCTATATATTGCAAAGAAAAACCAAAAGAAGTTTTTTATGGTATGGGAATAAAAAAATTGGATGACGAAGGCAGATTGATAGGCGCAAAATTCAAGAACTTCACAATAATCAACGGTTATTATCCAAATGGTGGACAAGGTCCACATCGTTTGAAATACAAATTAGAATTTTACGAAGCCTTTTTAAAATTTATTCTAAAATTAAGAAAAAACGGAGAAAAAGTTATTTTCTGTGGAGACATAAACACAGCTCACGAAGCCATAGATCTAGCTCGCCCAAAAGCGAATGAAGAAAATACAGGTTTCTTACCCATCGAAAGAGCTTGGATTGATAAAGTTATTAAAAATAATTTCATAGATGTTTTTAGGAAATTTTTCCCAGAAAAAACTGGCGCCTATACTTATTGGGATATAAAAACTCGAGCCAGAGACAGGAATGTCGGCTGGCGTCTTGATTATTTCTTCGCAGACAATCAGATCGTTCCAAAAATCAAAAATACTGGA
>JBAWYA010000043.1:0-6189 GCA_037143815.1 bacterium
CAATAGGCACATCAGTTAAAAGAGTAAACAATGAAATAATGGCATCATCCCCCAAAGACATTATTTTACCAAATAAATCATTTGGTTCGTCTATCAATCCAATTACATTACCCTCACTCTTGCCGATCTTTATACCTTTTGAATCAGTTAAAAGTGGTGTAGTCATTACAAACTTTTCCTTATTTTTCATCACTCGCATAAGTGTACGCCCAACAAGCATATTAAAAGTCTGATCTGATCCACCCAATTCCAAATCTACATCCATTGCCACAGAATCATATCCCTGCAAAAGAGGATATAAAAATTCTCTCAGGTTTATTGATTCCCCAGATTTCAACCTCTCTTGATACATGTCTCTTTCGATTAACTGTTGTACAGAAAAATTCTGAGCAATATTTAAAATATCAACTAAATTTAATTTATTTAACCAATCACCATTATAAAGTATCTTGATAGGATTCGGACCATCAAAACGAACAACTTTTGAAGCTTGAGTTAAATAATTCTTGGCATTAGCACGCAATTCTTCTTGTGTAAAAAATTTTTCTCGTGTTTTTTTCTTCCCAGTAGGATCTCCTGCCTGACCAGTACCATCACCAATAAGAAAAATAACTTCGTGCCCTAAATCTTGCCATTGTCTGTGTTTTCGAAAACCAACCATATGACCAATATGGAGCTTATCTCCTGTCGGATCAAACCCTTGATATAATCGGAGCTTCTTTCCTGAACGCAAAGCTTCTTCCAACATTTCCTTAGAAGGATAAATCCTATCAACCCCCCTAGTAAGCAACTCTTCGATTTTATCTTCTTTCTTGATCGTCTTCATGCTCGGATAATAACACATTTTTTGCTATAATTCTATTAATGAAAAAATTATTAAAAAATAGAAGATTTTGGAAAAATTTAATATTATTAATCGCCAGCATTTTCATAATATTTACTGGAATTATAATGCTCTGGCTCTCTTCTTTAAAGATTCCAGATTTTCATTCTTTTGAAGACCGTAAAATTGCAAACTCTACAAAGATATATGATAAAACAGGAAAAATCCTACTATATGACATACATCAAGACGTGAAAAGAACAAATATACCATCTGAAGCTATGGGTATAAATATTAAAAATGCCACTGTCGCCATCGAGGACTCTGAATTCTATAATCACGGCGGAATACGAGTGACTTCTATTATACGAGCAGCTCTCTCAAATTTATTTCATATTGGAATAGGTGGTGGTGGTTCAACCATAACTCAACAACTTGTAAAAAATACTCTATTAACTCAAAAAGTTAGCTACGTCAGAAAAATAAAAGAATGGTTTTTAGCTATAAAAATAGATAATTCTATGCCGAAAGAAAAAATTCTAGAATATTATTTAAATGAAGCTCCTTATGGTGGAAATATTTATGGAATTGAGGAGGCAAGTAAAACTTATTTCGATAAAAATGCTATTGATTTAACACTTGCTGAGGCGGCCTATTTGGCATCAATTCCACAGTCACCAAACACATTGTCACCTTATGGTAAAAATAAAAATAAATTAGAAACTAGAAAAAATTTAGTACTCTCGCGAATGTTGGAATTAAACTTCATAAAAAAAGAAGATTATGATACAGCCAAAAAAGAAATTGTGGCTTTCATTCCACAAGCAACAGCTGGGATTAAAGCACCACACTTTGTATTTTTTATAAAAGATTATCTTGAACAAAAATACGGAAGTGAAATGGTGGAAAAAGGTGGACTTAAAGTCATAACAACTCTAGATTATGATTTACAAACCAAAGGAGAAAAGATTGTAAAAGATGGAGCGTTAGAAAACGAAAAAAATTGGAATGGAACAAATGCTAGCCTAGTCGCAATAGATCCTAAAACAGGACAAATCTTGACCATGGTAGGCTCCCGAGATTATTTTGATAAAGCAATCGATGGAAATTTTAATGTGGCCACAGCTTCAAGACAACCCGGTTCATCCTTTAAGCCTTTTATATACGCTACGGCCATCAATGAGGGCTTTACACCAGACACAGTACTCTTTGACCTACCTACAGAATTTCAGACGACCTGTGACGCCTATGGTAAAGCTCTTCCACAACACAATCAATCCAACTGCTATATGCCAGACAATTATGATGGAAAATTCCGAGGACCAATGACCTTACGAGATGCTCTAGCTCAATCAATCAACGTCGTAGCTATAAAACTTTTCTATCTAGCAGGACTTCCTGAATCATTAAAAACAGCCGAGGATATGGGTATTAGCACTCTAGGTGATGTTAACCAATACGGACTCACTCTCGTCATCGGAGGTGGAGAAGTTTCACTTTTAGACATAACATCAGCTTATGGAGTTTTTGCAAATAATGGCACGAGAAATGCTTATACTGGAATTTTAAAAATTGAGGATTTAAATGGAAAAGTTTTAGAAGAATTTAATCAAAATTCACAGCAAGTCTTACCAAAAAATACCGCATTAACTATTTCAAATATGTTATCAGACGAAAAAGCTCGTATCCCAACTTTTGGAGCAAACTCAGTACTTTATATTCCCAAAAAGGATGTAGCTGTAAAAACCGGAACGACTAATAGTAATAAAGATGCTTGGACTGTCGGATATTCCCCTTCTATTGTTGTAGGTGTTTGGGCTGGAAATAATGATAATACTCCGATGAAAAAAGGAGGTGCAGCTGTGGCAGGACCAATTTGGAATAAATTTATAAATGAAGTATTGAAAGTTGTACCTGATGAGAAATTTGAAGAGCCAGATTTGAATGTTGATCCAACAAAAGTAAAACCAGCACTCCGAGGATTTTGGCAAGGCAATGAAAACTTTTTTATAGATAAAATTTCTGGAAAACTAGCAACAGCATTCACACCAAAAGAAACTACTGAGGAAAAAGTTGTAACAAATGTACATTCCATACTTTATTGGGTAGATAAAAATAATATTACTGGACCATCACCACTAAATCCACAAAATGATTCACAATTTGAACACTGGGAAACACCTGTGCAAAATTGGTGGGCACAAAATATGGCAAAATATCCTATAACCACGATCAACGACAAGCCAACTATGCCAGACGACATACATACTGCAATATCAAAACCAGTAATTTCAATTCTTGAGCCAAATAATTCCACAACTTATTTACCAAACCAAAAAATAAATCTAAAAATTTTAAGTTCTGGTCTCTATCCACTTTCAAAAATAGATATTTTTATAAATGATACATATTTTGGAACTTCGCAAACTCCTTTCATATTTTCTTTCACACCTTCAGAATTAGAAAATCTGCAAGCAGAAAATGATATAAAAATAATAGCCTATGACACTGCCTACAACAACAGTGAAACCAATTTAACGTTCAAGGTACAGCAATAAACTTACGTTAGGCAAGACCTAACGCAGATCTTGCTAGATTTTTTATAAACTGCAGTAAATTTTCGTGCTTGCTTCATATATACAATGAATTAAAAAATAGATTATTTATCAAACAAACTATCGATTCATCGGCATAATGAGGTAAATGAATGATGTATCGGAAACTGGAGATATTACTAATGGGGACAATGCTCCGGAAAATTTTATAGACAAACTATCTGTAGTGATTGACTGAAAACAGTCTAAAAAGTATTTATAATTAAAACCAAGCTCAATATCTTCCCCTGTTACAGCAGAATCTAAGTAAGTTTTATTTTCTCCAATATCATTATTGGCAGATGAAAGCTCAAAGATTTTTTCTTTTGGTAAAACTTTTAAATTTACTTGATTAAATTTATCTGAAAAAATATTAGAAATTTTAAGTGAATTCAATAAATCTTGCTTTAAAACAGTCACTGTAGTGCTAGAAGTTTTTGGAACAATTTGACGATAATCAGGAAAAATTCCATCAATAATTCTAGAAGTTAAATAAATATCATCAGATGAGAAAGAAATTTGGTTTTTATTAAAACAAACTTTTATATTAGAGGTTGATTCTCCAAATATTCTCAATATTTCAGAAATATTCTTGTATGGAATAAGAATACCAGAAATTTCAGGAAGCCCTTTTATTTTTATCTTTTTTTCAGCCAACCTAAAGGAGTCTGTTGATACAAAAACAAGATTATCTTCATTGGTATACATAAAAACGCTTGAAATCTCAGGTTTTATATCAGAAACAGAGGAACTATAATAAACAGATTTTATACCATCTATTAATTTCTTTGATTCTATATCAAAACTCGTCCCAACAACCCTTGGTATTGTTGGAAAATCATCACATGGCTGACCTTTTAGCTTTATTTTACTTTTCTTTGTTTGAATAAGCAGATTACCATCAACACTTTCAAGAAAAACATTCTCATTTTGAAAAACATTAGAAAAAATACCATTAAGAACAGAACCAGATATAGCCACAATTCCTTCTTTTTCTATTTTTGCATAAATTTCAACTTCAATTCCAAGATTTAGATTGGTGGATCTCAATTTTAATGATTTACCAGATGCAATTAAAAGAATTGAATTTAAAATTGGTAAAGTTAAATTTTTTCCTGTAATTCTTTCTACTAAAGAAATTTTATTTTTTAAATCTTCAATTTTACATTCCAGTTTCATATATGTTTATACTTTTTATATTTAATTTATTAATATTATTATATGTGTTAATAAGTGGATAACTTTTTCTGTTTATATTTTTCAAGACTATAATATAATTTCATTTTTTTTATAAGTCTAATAACTTTTGACTATTTAAACATAATTCGTATTTGTTCTATTTCTTGCAAAAGTTGTGGGTCAGTTTTCAGATCGTTTTTAATCTTTAAACACGAATGTATGACTGTTGTATGATCTTTTCCACCGAGTTTTTTACCAATTAATGGGTATGATACATTAAAATTTTCTCTTAATAAATACATTACCACTTGTCTTGCTTTTACTATTTCTTTTTTTCTTGTTTTTTCGTAGATTGAGGACTCTTCTAATTTATAATATTCACCTACTATCTTTACAACATCTTTGATTGCCATATTTTTCTTTGGTTTCATGTTGTTTTTTAACAAATTCTTCACCTCAATGAGTGTCATAGGCTTATTTTTCAAGCGGTATTGGCAAATTATGATATTCAGGCTTCCCTCGAGCTCTCGTATATTTCCATCCACAGAAAGGGCTATATATTCAACTATTTCTTGATCTAATTCTATATTTAATTCTCTCAATTTTACCTTTAAAATAGCTAGACGGGATTCATATTCTGGTTGTGATATATCAACTATCATTCCTGCAGCAAAACGAGACTTTAAACGGTCTGCTAATTCAGGAATATAGTTAGGATGTTTGTCTGAAGAAAAGATAACTTGTTTATTGCTCTCATAATAGGTGTTGAAAGTGTGGAAAAGTTGTTCTTGGGTAGTTTCCATCTTTCCAATAAATTGTATATCGTCAATAATAAGTAAATCATACTTGCGATATTTTTCTTTAAACAAATTTGCTTTATTGTTTTGAAAAGAATTAACTAAATCAGTAGCAAATTTTTCTAAAGTTATATAATGCACTTTCTTTTCAGGGTATTTTTCTTTTATCATATTCCCTATCCCTTGAATCAAGTGAGTCTTGCCGAGTCCTGTACTTCCATAAATAAAAAATGGATTGTATAAAGTTCCAGGATTTTTTATTATTGCTTGGCCTGCAGCATATGCGAGTTCATTAAATGATCCAACAATAAAAGAATTAAAATGATATCGTGGGTTTAAATTGTCTTCTGGATTTATATAAAGGTCTTTTAGTGGGAGTTCTTTATTTACATAGCCCTCATTTTGTTTTATTGGTGGTATTTCTTGGTTAACTGCTTCTATTTTGGTTATGATATATTCTACTGCACGCATATTTTCATATGAGTCAGCTATGGTTTTTGTGATTAGTTTGTGATATTTGTTTATAAGCCAGTCGCGAACAAATTCATTTGGTACACCAATATAAATAATTCCCTCTTCTTCTTTTATAATAGATGTATTTTTAAACCAAGTACTAAAATTTGCCCTTGAGACAGTGTTTTCTACTTCAGCCAAGCAATTTTTCCAAAGTTGATTGATATTCATTGATTTAATCTTATACTATTTATAGCAAGTTAGGTACTTGTCAAAAGTTATTAAACTTGTTGATAAGCTGTGGATAACTAAAATTGGTTTTTTGAGTGTATTAGTTTGTCAG
>JBAWYA010000044.1:0-6176 GCA_037143815.1 bacterium
ATCTTAGAAGGGATAAAAGAGTGAAATTTTTCTACAAACCGTAACGTTGCTGTTGTGTCTAAAATCTTTCCAAAAAATAATCTTCCTAAGAATGATTTTGGGGATACGTTCGTCACTCCTTTTTCATATCTAAAAAAATAATTCTCTGTTTTAAGATAATCCTCTTTCCTTTTCTTGGTACTTAAATAATAAATCTTCATCCAATCATAGCGATGTAAATATGGAGCCATATCTACAAAATTTCCAATTGATAAAATATATTCCGAAGGAGAATGTATGATCCCATCCATAAAATCAACGTCTTTATTCTCGTAATGGTCTAGTGTAGCTTTTTTATAGTCTCCTAAATTGTTGTATTTTTCATAAGTTACATGTACAAATTTTTTAGCGGGAATTAATTTAAATTTTAATTTTGAGATAATCCCAAGAGTCCCAAAAGTTCCATGAACCATTTGAAAGATTAATTTATTTTCATTGTCTGGAGAACAGACTAGTATCTCTCCAGTTGCAGTAATAATTTCGTACTCTAAACAACTATCATGGAAACCTCCATATTTATAAGACATTGATTCCAAAGATGCCCCAGCCACTGCTCCACCAATAGTTATTGTTTTTAATTCTGGAACAGTAAAAGGGACAAGGTTATATTTGAGAGTTTCTTTTACAAGATCTACGAAAGTAACCCCCGGTTCTGCAATACAAGTTTTTGTATCTTCGTTTATTTCAATAATTTTATTTAAATCACTTAAATCAATTTTTTCATCTTGGTACGTCCTGTCTTGTATTTTGGGCACCTGATGTGAAACAGCTCTTTTTCTAAACGAAACCGGATTTGTACTTTTTCGTTCTTTAAGTATTTTTACTATTTTACCAACTTTTTGTTCGTGATTTAACATTTTTTAATTTTTTTAATTTTAATAAATTAAGTATAGCAATAACACCAAAGACTTCCAATTTCGTGCTACATTTATATTATGGCTTTTGAGAAACCCGACGAAGAAATCATTAATCTATATAAGGGTGGAAACAAGGAGGTATTTAAGGAATTAATCGATAAATACACTTCCCCACTTTACAATTTCACTGTTCGCTTAACTGATAAAGAAAACGCGCCTGACATCATCCAAGATGTATTTATCAAAATCTGGAAAAATATCAACTCTTTTGATATTGAAAAATCCAGTTTTAAAACTTGGCTTTTTACTATTGCCCAAAATACCATTGTTGATTTTTGGCGAAAATCAAAAGACGTGGAAGGAAAGAAAAAAATTCTATCCTTCTCTGACTTAGAAGATAAAAATAATGATTATGTCTTTTCAGAAAATATACAGGATGAGAGCTTGCTTCCAGACGAAGCACTACAGAAATTACAAGACAAAGAGCTTTTAAATAAATTGATAGACAAACTTCCTCAAAGTTATAAAACCGTTTTGATACTTCACTATCAAGAAGATATAACCTTTCTAGAAATTGGTAAAATTTTAGGAAAACCTCAAAATACTGTAAAAAGTTATCACCACCGCGCGATTATAAAATTACGAGAAATGATAATATAATATATTGTAATAGTTTGCTGCCACAAAATTATGTCATTAACCTCACTACTTCCTAACTTTTTATTGTTTCTAGTTGGTTATAAATACCTGCTTCTTTTTCTTGGAATTGTAATTGAGGGCCCAATTCTCATGGTCGCCTCTGGAATTTTAATTCATATAAAATTTTTCGACCTCACAACCGCATTCATAGTAATTCTGGCCGGAGATCTTGTTGGGGATATTGCTTGGTATTATATTGGTTATTTTTTTGCTGGGCCATTTATAAAAAAATATGGAAAATTTATAAAAATAACTCCCGAGGTGTTTGAAAACGCCAAGGGACTTTTCCATAAGTATCATGTAAAAATATTATTAATATCTAAAATAACTATTGGATTCGGCATGTCGCTTGCAACTCTCATGGCAGCTGGTGCTACTCGTGTTTCTCTTAAAAAATTTCTTATGCTGAATTTCCTCGGTGAGATTATCCTCGTGAGTGTTTTGCTATCTGTGGGATATTTCTTTGGTGAATTATATAACTCCATCGCTGATACTATGAAAATATATTTCGTAGTAGGCACTATCGCAGTTATGGGAATTTCTACGTATTATTTTACTAAGTATATAAAAAGTGTAATAATTGGATAATATGATTTCCTTTGTAATACCAACCAAAAACGAAGAGAAGATAATCGAAAAGACGCTAAGTTGTATCTCTCAATATACAGGAGAAAAAGAGATAATTGTCTCTGATGGCAAAAGCACTGACAAAACTATTTCTATTGCTAGTCGTTATGCTACTGTTATTGAACCAAAAGATGGTAGTGTCCAAAGAATTAGTATTGGCAAAAATGATGGGGCAAAAGCTTCTCATGGAGATTATTTAGTTTTTCTTGATGCTGATGTATATATTCCAGAAATAAATTCATTTTTTGAAAAAGCAGAAGGTTTTTTCAAGTCTGATAAAAATCTAGTTGGGTTAACTGTTTCTATAAGAGTTTTCAAGGAAGATGAAACTTTTGCTGATAAAATAATTTTTAAAATGTTTAATTTTTATAATCTAGTTTTGAATAATTACTTTGGTGTTGGAGCAGCTGTTGGAGAATTCCAAATGGTTCGGAAAGAAACATTTGAAAAAGTAAATGGATATAGAGAAGACTTGGTTGCCTCAGAAGATTATGATTTTTTTAGAAGGATAGCAAAAATTGGAAGAACTTATTTCGTGAAAGATCTTACGATTTATCACACTGGGCGTAGAGCACACAAAATAGGCTGGACAAAACTTTTAACAGAATGGATGTTAAATGGTTTTTCTGTTTTATTTTTTGGAAAATCACATAGTAAAGAATGGAAAGTAATAAGGTAATTTATGAAAAAAATTCTTATTGTTAACGACAATTCGTTTTCTCAAATAAGTGGTGTAATAACTTCTCTCCAAAAAACTGTTGAGATTTTAGAAAAGAAGGATTGTAAAATAGAAATAATACACCATGGGCTATTCCTTTCATTTTCGCTGGCTCCATATTTCCCAGAGGTATATTTCTCATTGTTCCCTGGAGGAAAATTGAGAAAAGCAATCTTAAAAGACAAACCTGATCATGTCCATATAGTAACTGAAGGATCACTGGGACTTAAAGCCCGGATGATTTGTGTCAAAAACAAAATTAAATTTACGACTTCTTACCACACTCACTATGATCTTTATTTAAAAGAAAGAGTAAGTAAATTTTTCTTCAAAATTACAAAATCATATCTGCAATGGTTCCATAAAAAATCAGAAGCAGTAATGGTAAGTACTCTAAGTTTAAAAAAAGAACTTGAAAGTAAGGGGTACAAAAACATAGTAATATGCCCACTTGGAGTTGATGTTAATCTATTTAAAAATAGAGATGGTAATACCTCCCCATATCCAAGACCAATTTTTACTTATTTGGGTAGGCTAGCAAAAGAAAAAAATGTAGGAGAATTTTTAAAATGCAGCTTACCTGGGACAAAATTAATAATTGGAGATGGCCCTCAAAGGAAACAGCTCGAGCAAACTTATGGAACTACAGCTATTTTTGTAGGAACAAAAACTGGCCAAGAGCTTGTGGGTCTTTTATCGCAAAGTGACGTTTTAGTGTTCCCTTCTAGGACTGACACTTTCGGACTTACTATTGTAGAAGCCTTGGCTTGCGGTGTGCCAGTAGCCGCACACAATGTGATGGGGCCAAAAGACATCATTACTCACAATGTTGATGGATTTTTAGATGAAGATCTTGCAAAAGCGGCTCAGGAATGTTTAAAATTAGATAAAAGTGTTTGTCGTGAAAAGGCATTACTTTTTTCTTGGGAAAATTCTGCTGAAACTTTCTTAAAGAATTTAAAATAAAAATGAAAGAAAAAAACAATAAAAAAATAGTAGGCTTTACTTGTGGATCATTTGACCTTACTCATGCGGGACACTATTTGATGTTTCGAGAAATAAAAGGAAAATGTGATTATTTAATTGTTGGGTTACAATCTGATCCATCGATTGATCGAAAAGATAAAAATAAACCCATCCAATCTCTTAAGGAGAGAAAAATACAGCTTCAAGCATGCAAATATATTGATAAGATCATGCACTACAAAACTGAAGATGATTTAATAAAACTTTTAAAAAGAGTAACGCCAGATATACGTTTTTTGGGAGAAGACTGGAAAAATAAAAATTACACTGGCAAAAACTTGCCTATTAAGGTATTGTTTAATAGCCGAAATCATAATTATTCTTCGACAAATTTAAGAAAAAGAATAATCAACGCACACAAAAAACAATCATGAAAATTTGGTTCCAAAAATTTAATGACTCTTTCAAAGACAGATATTTTATTACCTCATTTTTAGTTGGTCTTCTCTTTTTCTTTATAAGTCTCGTTATAAATTTTATTGCCGGCACTTATGCGACAGAAAGGGCTAGTTTGCCTGTTACTGATATTATTTTAAGTAATATTCGCGTTTTTGATGTAGATGCAATCTTTATTTATGGACCAGTTATTTTTTGGACTTTTGCTGGTTTAGTGTTGCTGTATAACCCTAAAAAAATTCCTTTCACTTTAAAAAGTATCGCTCTGTTTGTTGTTGTTAGATCAATATTTATAAGTCTTACTCACATAGGACCTTTCCCAACTCAAGCAATCATTAGTAGTAGTGACTTTTTTAGTAAATTTACTTTTGGTGGAGATTTGTTTTTTTCAGGACACACTGGCCTCCCCTTCTTGATGGCTCTAATTTTCTGGAGAGAAAAAAAATTACGTTATATTTTCATAATTTCATCACTTATTTTCGGTGCCGTTGTTTTAATGGGCCATTTGCATTATTCCATCGATGTTTTAGCTGCGTTTTTCATAACTTATACCATTTACCATATGGCTGAATTTTTCTTCAAAAAAGAAAGGTCTATGTTTTTAAATTAACTGCACCAAAATATAGATTCCTCCGTATATATAGATATGGAAGAAAATATAAAAAGTGTATTTAATCAAGTAAGATATAAGCCCAATAGCAAGTTGAGTGATAAAATTTGGGATAAAATAATTGTTCGCAACAGGCGTATCGCTTATTTTAAAATAACGTCATACTCTATTGTCGGAGTTGCTTCCCTTCTTGGATTCATCCCAATGTTTGGGATACTGGCTAATGATTTTACGCAATCTGGATTTTACGAGTATCTATCTTTAGCATTTTCAAAAGGTGGAATATTTTCTGCTTATTGGAAAGAGTTTGCTTTCTCACTTGCAGAATCTTTACCTACCATGAGTATAGTCTATACACTTACCCTTGTATTAGTTTTCTTTTTGTCCCTACATTATGTAATTAAACAAATTATTAATAATAATCCAATGGGGCGACCCTACGGGATAGCATAAATATATATGAAAAAAATACATGAAAAAATGTTAAAGGTTTTTGAGTCAAAAATTTTAGTTGGTATATTATATGGCATTGGAATTATAATCGTCTTAACTTTAATTTTTTCGATAGGTGTTTCGGTGGGTTTTCATAAAGCATCTTTCGGTCGTGCTTGGGGAGATAATTATGAAAGAAATTTTGGGATGATGCCGAGCCGTCAGGGATTTGGGAAAGATAATTTCCCAAATTCTCATGGTGCAATCGGTAAAATTATCAAAATAGAACTACCAACTATTATTGTGCAAGATAAAGACAATACGGAAAAGGTTATTTTGATAAAAAATGATACAGAAATACAAAAAATGAAAACAAATATACAAACAACCGACCTTTCAATAAATGATTTTATTGTTGTCATAGGCACTCCAGACAGTCAAGGACAAATAGAGGCAAAATTTATTAGAGTAATGCCACTTGGTATGCCTTTACCGGTAGTACCAGTACAGTAAAATACTACAAAATATGAAAAACTTTTTAAATAAAATAAAACAATTTATTGCAACTCACAAAACAGTATCTATAATCACACTAATAATAGTGGCATATGTAGGCTATTGGGGATATGGAAAGATCACAAGCACCGCTGGAGAAACACGTTATGTAACTACTAAGGCAGAAAAGGGAACGATCATCGAAGCCATTACTGGTACCGGACAAGTTTCAGCATCTAATCAAATAGATTTAAAACCAAAAGCTTCTGGAGAGATA
>JBAWYA010000045.1:0-6161 GCA_037143815.1 bacterium
AACGTGAGTCTTAAGGTTATGAGCCTTACGAGATACCTCTTCTCTACCCCGCTATATATTTTTTACTTAACAAAATAGAGATTTGGTGTTTAGGCTCATAACCAGGTTATTCGCGCTATTAGTCCTTTCGGAGATACCTATCCTCTACCTCGCTATATTTTACTCAATAAAATAATGCCCCTATAGGCATTTTTTTATTCTACCTTAAATAACTAAAAAAGTAAATTAAATATAACCAAATTCTCTAAAGATTTGTTCATATAGAGCAATTATTCTTTTTGCCTCATGTTGAGAAAGTTCAAATTGTTGTCCTTCGTGAGCTATCCTGTTTCTCACAAGGTGAACCTCCCAGGCAGTGCTTAAGCTACGAAAACTGTCTCTATCAGCTCCTTTTAACTTTTCACCTAAATTATCTCCTTTAAAACCAAGTTGATTCATCAATCCTTCAAGCATTGAATCAGCCTCGATAATTGCAAGCTTCCAGTCACCCGCATTTTCAGAAAAAAGATATTGTAAAACAACATTCCACCTTGCGTTAGAAGAAACACCTCCTCCTCTTTCCCAGCTTTTCTTTTCCTGCTCTTTGTGTTTATGAGCATACTCTTCTATTTCATGATGTAAATATTCGTGTTCTCTTTTTCTAATTTCAAGTAATCTTACAAATGAGTAAGTAATTATAAAAATAAAAAATATTGACAAAACAGTGAGAGTAATTAAAAAACCAGTTCCTAAATAAGGAATATGATAAGAAGGACTAAAAAGAGTAGAGAAAAATTCATAAATCTTATAAAAGACATAATCTAGATTAACATAAGTTGGTTGAGGCATTGAATTTGGATTCATAGATTCTCCACTTAATAATAGTACACTTATCTCATTTCTTCAAACTTTTTACCTATGTCGAAAAGGTCCTTTTCGTGAAAATGATTAGACATAAACTGTATTGACAATGGCAGCTTTTTCCCCGTCATGCCAGAAGGTAACGCAATAGCAGTAATACCTGCAATATTTGCTGGAGCAGAAAAAATATCACACAAATACATAGCAACTGGATCATTCATTTTTTCTCCTAATTTAAATGCTGGCGTTGGAGTAGTAGGAGTTAAAACAAAATCAACTTCCTTAAAGATATTTTCAAATTCCTGTTCAATAGCATGTCGCACTCGCCAAGCGCGTGTGTAATAAGCATCATAATATCCATGAGATAAAACGTATGTTCCCAACATTATTCTACGTCTTGCCTCCGCTCCGAACCCAGCTGATCGTGTTTTTTTATAAGTATCATTTACGTCCTCTCCTTCTTTCCTTGGTCCATATCTAACACCATCAAATCTAGATAAATTTGTAGAAACTTCGGCTGGCATAATAATATAATAAACTGCTAAAGAGTATTTGGAATACGGCAATTTTATATCAACAATTTTATATCCAGCATTTTTTAATTTTTCTACTGATTCTTTAAAATTATCCATCACCTCCTTATCTACCCCTTCCTCAAATAAATGCCAAGGAATTCCTATCGTTTTACCATTTGAAGACGGAATAAAAACAGGCTCAACAGAAGTTGCATCCATCTCATCTTTCCCTTTTATCGCATCAAATAAAATTTCTGCATCTCTTACTGTTTTTCCAAATGGAGCTATTTGATCAAGCGAATTTCCCATAGCAATAGTCCCACTTCTTGAAACCCTTCCGTAAGTTGGTTTTAACCCAACCAACCCACAAAAAGATGCAGGCTGTCTAACTGATCCACAAGTTTCAGTACCGAGTGCAACGAGAGCCATACAAGAGGCCACAGCCACAGCAGATCCACCAGAAGACCCTCCGGGGACCCTTTCTATGTCGTGAGGATTACGAGTCACTCCGTAAGCACTCGTCTGAGTAGAAGAACCCATGGCAAATTCATCCATATTAGTTCTACCTAAAATTACTGCTCCTTCTTCTTTTAATTTTTTGATAACAAATGCATCATAGCTTGCAGTATAATTTTCTAATATTTTTGAAGCAGCAGAACATTTTTTCCCTTTTATTAAAATATTATCTTTTATTGCAATTGGAATTCCAGTCATTCTTGTTTGTTTCCCATTTTTTATTATTTCATCTGCTTTTTTTGCTTGCTCTAAACAATCATCTCCTCCATGGGCAGATCCAGAAAAAACTTCCAAATAGGCATTCAGTTCTTTATTTTTCTCTTCGATATTTTTCAAATAAGCACGAGTTAAATCAACGGATGTGTATTCTCCATTCTTCATCGCCTCACCCGCCTTTTCAATTGTTAAATTTTTTAAATCAATCACGTTTTTACATTATCTTCTTTACTTTTACAAAACCATCCTGTGAATCTGGAAATTGCTCTTTTATTAAATCTCCTGAAAAATCTCTCTCTTCAATTTTATCCTCTCGCCAGATATTTCTATGCTCGTATTCTACTTTTATTTCCTCAACATTTACTTCCTGAATTTGCTTTACATAACTCAAAATACCTTCCATGTCGGAAAGTAAATTTTTCTTTTCGTCTAGGGAAAGCTCTATTTTTGCCAACTCAGCCAATTTTTCTACGTCCTTAATTTCCATAATAAAAGTATACCCCAACACTAATTTAATTCAAAATTAGTGTACGGGTATAGTAAAATAAAGACAAAATTAAAATCCTATCTTTATAAGTAAAAATCTATTTATTGAGTAATGCTCTTATTCTATCTTCAACAGGCGGATGGGTTAAAAATAAATTTGAAACCTTTTTACCTGCTCCCCCGAAAGGATTTGCAATAAACATATGAGCTGTAGCTTTGTTTGCATACAACATCGGCTGAGAACTTTTTGAAATCTTCTCCAGTGCCGAAGCAAGTCCTTCTGGATAGCGAGTAAGAAGAGCACCAGAGGCATCTGCTAAAAACTCCCGTTTACGAGAAATAGCGAGTTGAATAAGCATTGCAATAATTGGTGCCAAGATTGAAAGGACAATCCCAATAAGTACCATTATCCCATTATTACCATTGTCATCTCTACTCCTTCCAAATCCAAAAAAGGTAGAACGTAAAAACATATCAGTAATTATTGAAATAAAACCAACAAGCACCACCACGACAGTTGAGAGTAAAATATCTCTGTTTCCTATGTGAGAAAGTTCGTGAGCAATTACCCCTTCAAGTTCAGTTTTGTTTAAAATTTTAAGGAGTCCTGTCGTAACTACCACCACTGCGTGATTTTTGTCTCTCCCTGTCGCAAAAGCATTTGGTGATGGATCATCGATTATGCATAGTCTTGGCATAGGTAGCCCTGCAGTAATTGCTAAGTTTTCAACTGTATGCCAAAGCTCTCTATTGTCTTCCTCTTTTATCTCTTTTGCGTGATTCAATTTTAAAGCTATTTTGTCGGAATACCAATAACTAGTGATATTCATTACCACAGAAAAAATAACAAAGAAATATAAAATACCTGGACTTCTATAATATTGTGAAAAGAAAAATCCAATACCAATAATAATGATAAAAAATAAGCTCATCAAAAGCCAAGTTTTTGAAACGTTTTTTGATTGTTGTGTATAAAGTGTCGCCATATATTTAATCTATACTAAAAATTAAGAATTTACCAGCTCCCCCCACCACCGCCTCCTCCACCACCGCCTGAAAATCCCCCACCACCCGAACCTGAACCACCTGACATTGCACTATTGCCAAAAGACTCTGAAAAACCTGACATATGAGATGCAAAATCCATAGCAACAAAAGAACCCACTACATTACCATGATACCAATTAGGCTCTGGTATATATATACCCTCAAATTGTTTTGCCCATTTTTTCTCTACTCCAAGTGCAATGGCATATGGCAAGAATTGCATAAATTGTTCAGGATTTTTTTCTGGAGCATTATGAAAATCTAATCTATCTTTTTCTGTAACTGAAAGAAATTCTTTAAAACCAAGGATGTGATCTTTTGTCTCTGCCCCAAGTTTTGTTTTCTTACCCATCATCATCCCAAAGATAATTATTATTAGACCAGAGATACCAAAACACAAAAAATATATTAGTGAAAAGAACGTCGTAAAAAAACACATAAAAGGGAAAATAATAAAAATTAATACAACATATGGCGTTTTTGCTTTATTTGGATCTTTTTCATAAAAACCCCTTGTTACCATGTCTTGTGAAATATCGCTCGTTGCTCCACCCATTCTTAATTTAAAACTTACGTCAGTTCTAAAGTCAGAGATTCTTTTGGTTGTTCCAACGCTAGGAAGATCAGAAGAATACACTGGAACAGTAAGAGGAGAATTAGAAAAAAATAAACCCAAAATAGACTTTTCAGCCATTTCAAGTCCTGATGCATCATTCTTTAATAATTCTAATTCATAATCAGTATTCCCTAGAATCCATTGTTTTTCTAATTTAGTTATCTTTACAAAACCTTGTTCCGCTAAATAAACAAGGCCAGCTGTAATATCTCTCGGATCAACTTTCCCATCAACAAGTGACCCGATAAGCGTTGGTTTCATATTTTCTGGTGGTTCATATTCTGCAATAATAGTTGATAAGCCTTTTGGGTCTCTCCCCTTTTTCCACCAAATCAAAAACAGTATTATAAAAATAATAATGGGAAGTAATAAAATTACATTATCTTTAATATTCGAAACAGTATTTTCTAATTTAGTTGGTTGATATACTACCCCCTTCGGGAAACCAAGAGCTAAGGTCATACCTTCTCTAGAATTTAATGCTCTAACAGAATTTACAGTGATTTTATTTTCTTCTGTATTTATGTCACATTTTTCTTGCGAACCCAAAATACCCAAATAACAACTAGACTGTATCACTTTAGCATTTTGTGGTAATTCAATGCTCGCACTTGTATTTTCTATAGAAACTGTCCAATCATTTCCTGTAATATTCCAATATAATTCATCATAATTATCAAAATAGCCGATAGCACCTTTTACTTTATATAAAATTACATAAGTGTGCTCTCCATTTATAGTAAAATTTGCATCACCAATTTTTATACTTTCATTCGAGCCATTAAAACTTGTTGTATATTTTTCGTTATTGCCATCTCTCTTTACATTTTGTACTTCAAGTTTAATTGATTTATTACCAAAATTTGTATTATATTTTACTGGAATATCTCTATATATTCCATGTCTTTCCATCCCTCCAAAATCATATTTAATTGTTTCAGTAACTAGAATTGATGCATCAGAATTTACAATTATTTGTGCGTCAAAATTATTTATTTTTTCTTCTGCAAAAACTGAAGTTGCTGAAAATAGTAGAAAACTAAAAACCCCAACTAAAGATAAGATCTTTATGATGTTTTTGTATGTTTTCATAGTGATTTATTATTCTATAATAATTGGAATCAAAATGCTTTTATCATTGGATGGAAGTCCTGAAGCATTGTCGTTGTGAATTTCAAAATAGACAGATCCTTTTGGAAGATTTGTAAAATCAATATTTCCTTCAAAATTAACTTCTCCGGATGTCATCCAATCTGATTTTGCTATTCCATTACTTGCTTTCAAAACTTTTTTGTTCAAATCTAGAATATTTATTAATATATTCCCCTCAAAAAAATACCCACCTTTTATTATTCCCCTATAAGACACAACCCCATGCACCTTAGTATTCGGCCAAATAGAAAAAGAAATTAAATCATCTTTATTGCCCATAAGATTCTCTTTTGGTATAGGCTGCATACTTGTATCTACTATAGGTTTTTCAACTTGAACTTTATTTTGAAAAACACCAAAATATTCTTTTTCATTTCGAAGCATTATACAAATAGCAATTACCATTAAAATAATAAGTACAAGCAGTAAAATACTATTTAATTTTGAACCAAAAAATTTGTTATACATAAATCACTTATTTTCTTCCTGTCTCTTACAGACATCTATCATCTGTCCCAAGTCAATTCCATTTGTTTTTAATACTCTAAGTAGCGCTGTCTCTTTAGATAAATTATCAGCAAGACTTACTGGATTTAATGTAAATCCATAAAGTAATCCTCTTATATGAGCTTGTTTGTTGTGACTATCAATTTTTTCAAATTCGACTGGTTCAACTCTTTTTCCATTCATGTCAACCAACGCTTTTCCTTCTGCATCTAATAATTGAACTACCCCGCTATCTTTATATTTTTCATTAAAAACAGTTTCCATAT
>JBAWYA010000046.1:0-6127 GCA_037143815.1 bacterium
GCCATTTCTGCTTCAAAAATATATATGCAAAAATTCTTTTTGTATGCTCGCAAGTCAACCGATGTCGAAGACAAGCAGGTTTTATCAATTGACGCACAACTCACCGAATTGCGGGAGTTTGCCAAGAGAGAAAATCTGAACATCGCCCAAGAGTTTATTGAAAAACAATCTGCGAAAATTCCAGGTCGTCCTGTTTTTAATGAAATGATGAAGCGTATCGAAAAGGGCGATGCAGATTGTATTCTCTCTTGGCATCCAGATCGTTTAGCCCGCAATTCGGTGGACGGTGGACAGATTGTTTACTTTTTAGACATCGGATTGCTTGCGAGCCTCAAGTTCCCACAGTTTTGGTTTGAAAGTACGCCACAGGGCAAATTTACGCTTTCTATGGCCTTTGTACAAAGCAAATACTATGTAGATTCTCTTTCCGAAAATACGAAACGCGGGCTTCGCCAAAAAGTCAGAATGGGTATATTTCCGAGCCAAGCGCCAGTGGGATATTTGAATGATAGTAGAACAAAGACGATAGTGGTGGAAAAGAAAAAATCTCGTATCGTCCGCTTGGCTTTTGAGAAATATGTCAAAGGTAATATGCGACTGGAAGATGTCTCAAACTTTTTGGCGAAGTCCGGCGTTACCACTAGAACCGGAAAGAGAATCTCCAAAACCAAAGCGTCTTTTATCCTCTCTAATCCGTTTTACATCGGTTTGTTTAAGTATGGCGGTGAAATTCATGAAGGTATTCATGAGCCAATCATTTCAAAGAAACTTTTTGATGAAGCACAGGAAATGCTAAAATTTCGCGGACAACCAGAACGAAAACCACAAAACGAACCTCAACCATATTGCGGACTCATTTCCTGTGCTTCATGCGGAATGATGATAACTGGCGAACACAAATTCAAACGGCAGAAAAATGGTAATGTCCACGAATATATATATTATCGTTGTACTAAAAAACGAAAAGATTTTGTTTGCAAAGAATCTGCCGTTAGAGAAAAAGAATTGGATCGCCAGTTATCATCCGAAATTCAAAAAGTTTCTTTGCCCAAAGACTGGGCGGAAGAATTATTAAAAATGGCAGAAAAAGATTTTAACAATTCCGCCCCGTCTTTGACTGCTTGTGTGAAAGAGAACGAAACAAAACTATCAGTCATTTCACAAAAGTTAGAGCGACTTCTTACGGGTTATCTCGACCAAGTAATTGACGAACAAGATTATCGTACTGAAAAAGGAAAATTGATTTTGCAAAAGAAGTCGCTCCAAGAAGAAATGACCTCTCTTTCACACAAACAAAATGATTGGCTCGAACCGATGAAAGAATGGATAAAAGACGCACAATCCTTGGACAAAATTGCTTCTGATGATGACCTTTTTGCAAAAAAGGTCAAAGCCAAAGAAATCTTTGGCTCGAACCTGCTTCTTGGCGAAAAATTAGTGCGCGCCAGCGCGCCAAAAATTCTGAATTCGTTTGGGGAATTCGGCGGGAATCCTTGGGACGCGCTTCGCGCGTCCCGCATTTTGGCTTCTGAAAAACCGTCTAGTTCTATTCTTGTGCGCGATAAGGGATTCGAACCCCTGGCCTACCCCACGTCAAGGGGTCGCTCTACCAACTGAGCTAACCGCGCAAATTTAGAAACTACTATAAATATTAGCTTTTTTCCTGAATTCTTTCAAGAGCCAAGATAAAAGCACCCATACGAAGAGATGTTTTAGATATTTTAGATTTTTCTAGTATTTTTTTAGATGCGTTTTCCATTTTCTTTTTTAATTTTTCAAAAACCTTTTCCTCTGTCCAGTGTTCTTTTTTTAGATTTTGCTCCCATTCAAAATAAGACACAGTGACTCCTCCTGAATTGGCTAATATATCTGGAACTACAGGAATTTTGTTTTTAAATAAAATTTCGTCTGCCTCTGGTGTGATGGGGCCATTAGCAAGTTCTAATATTGCTTTTGCTTTTATTTTTTCTACATTTTCTATATTTATTACATTTTCAAAAGCAGCTGGCACTAAAAGGTCGCAGGGGAGTTCTAGTAATTCTTCATTTGTGATATTTTTTGCGCCAGTAAAGTCTTTCAAACTGCCTGTACTTTTTTTATGAGCTTCAACTTTTTCTAAATCTAATCCATCTTTGTTAAAGATTGCACTTTTTGAATCTGAAACAGCTATGACATTGTGTCCGTTTTTAGTAAAAATATGAGCTGCATTTCCGCCGACATTTCCAAATCCTTGTATTGCCACTGTGCATTTTGTTGGTAAGTTTAAATTTTTTCTAAGTGTATCAAAAACATAAAAACCACCCAAGCCAGTCGCTGGTCCACGTCCTTTTGAACCTCCTTTTTCTATTGGTTTACCAGTAAACGTTGCTCCGGTTTTATCGCCAGTAATTTTTCTATATTCATCAGTCATCCAAGCCATTATTTCTGGTGTTGTATTTACATCAGGTGCAGGCACATCTTTGTGTGGCCCTAAAATATCAGAGAGACCTCGCACCCATCCACGAGAAAGTTTTTCTAATTCCTTTTTTGATAAATTTTTTGGATCAACTGTTATTCCACCTTTGCCTCCACCCATTGGAATGCCAGTCACTGCACATTTGAGTGCCATCCAAAAAGCGAGCGCTTTTACCTCATTTATTTCGGTATCTTGATGATATCTGATTCCACCTTTATAAGGCCCTAATGCATTGTTGTATTCTACTCTATAACCTTCAAAGATTTTCAAAGAACCATTGTCCATTTTGACTGGGATTGAAATTCTTATATCTCTATTGGGTTGTCGTAAACTAGCTATAAAATCAGCATCAAACTTTTTAACTTTAACGACTTTATCTAATTGTGCCATTGCATTTTGATATGGATTTTGCATGAATTTTTTATTTGTTAATTTTTAATATAAACTTTTCTAATACTTCAAGTTCTTCTTTTGAATTAGCACCTAGGGCTTCGTATGGATCTATATTGATTGACTCTATTTTTGCATTTTCTTTTATAGCTATTTTTACTAGATCAGTCAAATAATATTCTTTTTGGGAATTGTCTGTTTTCAGTGTTTTAAGATTTTCCCAAAGCCATTTTGCTTCAAAACAGAAATAAGATGGATTTACTTCTGTAATTTTTTTTTCTTCGTCGTTGGTATCTCTAAATTCAATTAAATTAATTATGTTTCCACTTTTATCTCGAATTATGCGAGAAAAGTTGGAATAAAATATTTCTCGCCAATCTTTAAAATCAGGCAGGCTGACTATAGCCATTGTTATTACAGCTTTAGATTCTAAATGTTTTTCTATTAACTTTTTTATTGTCAGAGAATTAATAAAAGGGTGGTCACCATAGAGCACCATTACTTGATCAGCTTTATTTTCAAGAGTTTTTTTTGCAGACATTACAGCATGTCCAGTTCCAAGCTGTTGATCTTGTATTGCATATTCGTAACCATTACCGAGTGTCTTCATCACCAACTCGCGTTGTTGTCCTACAACAATAGTGGGTCTATCACAAATACCTGATTTTTTTATGGAATCAAGAACATAGGTGATAAGTGGTTTGCCATGTAGGGGTACCAAAACTTTTGGTAACTCTGATTTCATTCGTTTTCCATGTCCCGCCGCTAGGATTATTACTTTTATTTTATCTTGCATTTTGTGACCCTACAGGGAATCGAACCCTGATTATCGGATTGAAAACCCGGTGTCCTAACCGTTAGACGATAGGGCCAACGTCTTGCACTATAACATTTTTTTTAAAAAAACAAAAGGTTATTTAGACATTAAAAAACACCAGAAATCTGGTGTTTTTTAATAAAGTGCTAACTTTTAGGGTACAAGGTCGTAACATGTTTCTGCTGTGGTCACACTTGCTGGTTGTGGTTGTGCTGCTCCACCGGTAGCATTACATTGTTGTCCACCAGCTGCATAAGAAAGACCAGAGAAAGCAGAGGCACTACCTGTACATACAGTAGGTGATGCGGGAGAATCTGCTCCATTTTGTAATATTTTATTTGTTTTGTCTTCTAGAGAAGCTCCAAGGTGATAACCATTGCAATTTGCGCCAGATCCTCTAGCTGCATATGTATAAGGTATTTTAGTTAATGGGTCATTAGGAATAGTTGTCATGATTCCGGCACCTTGAAGGAACGTTGTTGGGCTAGGGCAACCTGTTTCTAACTCATTTTTCAAACATTGAGGATAATCACCATTTATATTATAATAAATTGCAAGCGCATTTTGGATTTGTCTTAGTTGAGATATTCGAGTCGCATCTCTACCTTTCATTCGTGCTTTGCTTAGATTTGACATAACTGCTGATGCTAATACTCCGATGATTGCAACGACGACGAGAAGCTCTATGAGAGTAAAACCTTTTTTATAATTCATAAAAATTATGTTAGATAAAATTATTAATAATAAAATGACGTATTTATTATACTTGATATATTATATTCCATTGTGATTTTTTAAGCAATCAAAAATGGTAAAGTTTTCCACCTATGCCATATCTTTTATATTTTATGAATGCTATAATTGATTTATTATGAAAGGATACAATACAAATATTGAGAAGGATACTTTATCAAATAATAATTTTCGCAAGGTGCTCTATACAGGGCATCATAGTCAGCTCGTTTTGATGAGTTTAAAACCAAAAGAGGATATTGGTATGGAAGTTCACACCGACAATGATCAATTCTTTAGATTTGAAAAAGGACAAGGTAAATGCATAATTGATGGCAATGAATACAGTGTGACTGATGGATCAGTGATTATTGTTCCATCTGGGGCGCAACATAATATAATCAATGTCTCTGATGTTGAAGATTTGAAACTCTACACTATTTATTCTCCAGCTCACCACAAAGATGGTGTCGTTCGTGCTACAAAAAAAGAAGCCGAATTAGATAGCCCTGAATTTGATGGTGTTACTACTGAATAATGGTTTTAGATTTTAAACTAATTTACTTGAAAAATATCAGCATATCAAAAATAATAGTTTTTTCTTTTATATTTTTTAGCCTGTTTTTGGTTGGAAGAAATATTTTTGCGGAGACTGTTGTAAAAACAGAACCTGTGGGTCAACTTGTCCATCGTCTTTTTAATATCACTGGAGCACCATCTGCAAAAAGTGTAGTAATAACTAATGATAATAAAGAGATATGGGCGACTCTTCTCATGAACAAGAAAAGAGGTGTGAGTATTTTTAGTGCAGAAGATGGTAAGAAAATAACAGATATAAATTTAGATGGCGGTGGAGGAGTAGAAATTGTATTTTCAACAGACGGGACAAAAGCGTATGTGAGTCAAATGGAAACAGCGAGAGTTTTTGAGATAGATGTGAAGACAAAAAATATTCTTAGGGTTTTTAAAACTAAAAGTTCTTGGACGAAAGTACTGGAATTGTCTCCAGATGGAAGTAAACTTTATGCTTCGAATTGGCTTGGTAATAATATTTCTGAGTTTGATTTAGTAAGTGGAAAATTGCTTCAAAATATCAAAACAGTAAAAACTCCGCGAGGCACCTATATCACAAAAGATGGGCAATATATTTATGTGGCAGGTTATGACAAGGGAGAAATTCAAAAAATAAATTTAATAGACAATACTAGAAAAATAATTTTCAAAAGTGGGGGAGCAATGAGGCATTTTGCTGTAGATGAGGCAAGAGGAATTTTGTATATTTCCGATATGGGTAAAAATGTTATTTGGAAGCTTACTTTGAATGATGATAAAGTTGTTCAATTTGCAAAGACTGACAGCCATCCTAATACTATTGCGCTCTCGCCTGACAAGAAGGTCCTTTTCGTTTCTTGTAGGGGGCACAATTTTTCTTCTACGAATTATTATGTGCCAGGGCCAGATTGGGGCTCGGTGATCTTATTTGATACGACTAATGCAAAGATGTTGGATGCTATAGTCGCTGGCAATCAACCTACAGCTCTCGATGTATCAGAAGATGGTTCCTTATTGATTTTTTCAGATTTCCTAGATGCAAAAATAGAAGTATTTAAAGTACCTTCATATGAAGAACTGTTGAAAGGTAATGGTGGCCGAAGCGCTGTGTATAAAAAGGAATTAATAAAAATAGTAAAAAAGAAACTAGTAATAAATCAAAAACTAGTAAAAAAGAAAGT
>JBAWYA010000047.1:0-6047 GCA_037143815.1 bacterium
GGTATCAATTCTCTTGTACGTTTAGGTATTGGAGTTTATGGTATGTGGCCTTCACCCGATATAAAAAAGATATATGAAAATAAAATAAAAATTAAACCTATTTTATCTTGGAAAACAAAAATTGCGCAAATAAAGATTTTACCGACAGGTAGTACTATAGGTTATGGATTGACTTATACAACCAAAGAAAAGACAAAAATTGCTATTATTCCACAAGGATATGCTGATGGTTTTTATAGAGATTTTTCAAATAATGGAGAAGTTTTGATTGGTGGCACTAGATGTAAAGTCCTTGGAAGAGTGTCTATGAATATGTTTGCTGTTAATGTAAATCATTTGTTAAAAGTAAAAATCGAAGATGACGTTGTGATTTTGGGAAGGCAAAATAAAAATGAAATTCTTGCGGAAGAGCTTGCTCTTAAATTTGGTACGATAAATTATGAGATAACTACTCGTATTAATTCTTTATTACCCAGAATAGTTAGTTAAAAAATATGTCTAGAGTTAACAACAATAATATAAATAATAAACCAATTGGTGTTTTTGATTCAGGTGTAGGTGGGCTTTCTGTATTGCTAGAATTGCAAAAAGACTTACCTAATGAAAATTTTGTATTTTTGGCAGACCAGCTCTATCTTCCTTATGGGGAAAAAAGTAAACAAAAGCTCGTCTCTCGTGTTTATAAGATTTCAGATTATTTTATACGTCAACATGATATAAAAATGATGGTTGTGGCTTGCAATACTGCTACTTCGAATACCATTGTAGAGTTACGAAAGAAATACAATTTTCCAATTGTGGGTACTATTCCGGCAATAAAAGTGGCTGCTCAGAAAACAAAAACAAAATCAGTGGCGATTATTTCTACTGTTTCAACTTCAAAGAGTTTAGCACTCAATGATTTGATAAAAAATTATTGTGTTGGTGTGAATACAATAAATATTGGTTGTCGAGGTCTTGTTGAACTTGTAGAACAAGGTGAATTATCTGGCAACAAAGTTTCAAATCTAATTTTAAAATATTTAGAGCCTGTAGTTGATTATGATGTAGATTATCTTGTCTTAGGTTGTACACATTACCCATTTCTTAAAAAAGCTATCAAAAAAATTGTTGGAAGAAAGGTTGTTTTATTAGATAGCGGAAAAGCCATTGCGAGACAGACAAAATCTTTATTAATAAAGCATAATATAAACAACCCCAGTAGTAGGGCAAAGCTCACTACGGGGCAGATTAAGTATTTTACAACGGGAGACGCTTTAAAATTCTCAAAAATCAGTAATATTTTACTTCATGAGAAAATTGATGTAAAAAAAATAAAGATATAAAAAGCATGTCCCACAACAAGCTTGCTTTGGTTTGGGATTGCTTTTTTTTGTTTTTCATATTAATATATACGTATGTCACAAGATAGACTTATAAAACTTGCTTGCGGAACTTGTAAAAGAGTAAATTACTGGTCCAGTAAGAATAAGAAACTCGTTACTAAAAAAATCGAGCTTAAAAAATACTGTAATTGGTGCCGAAAGCAAACCAAACATAAAGAAATTAAAAAGTAACAATTTTTTTAGAAAGCCCCCAAAAAAGGGGTTTTCTTTTTGCCATTTTTGTTAAATTAAGGTATAAATAAAGCTAAGGGTCCATAGTTCAGAGGTAGAATAATCGTCTCCAAAACGATTGACCTAGGTTCGATTCCTAGTGGGCCCGCATAGTTTTTAATAAATATTTTATGTTAAATATAATAACAAATAAAATGGGTAGTATTTATAATTTTTTAGATGGTCAAAAGTTTTCCTTTGTTATTTTTTTTCTATTGATATTTATTGTTGTTTTTTATATTAGGTATAGAGGATTAAAAAATTATCAAGATAATAGAACAGTAGTTGCCCAATATAATCCTCCGGTTGGTATTTCACCGGTATTTTCTAGGTATTTAATTACAGGAGGCAGATTGGGTGGCATGACAGGAGAAATAAGTATATCTGGGTTGCAGACAATTATGCTTATAGATCTATATGAACATGGTGCATTAAATGAATTGAAATTTATTGATGATCATACTTTAAGTTATAAAATTAATCCTGATTATAAAAACAAAATTTTACAGAATGAGGATTCTGCTATATTTTTAGATTATCTTGTTTCAAAAGTTGGTAAAGAGGCAACACTAAAAGAAGAGATAAATAAAAAAGGAGGAAACTCTGGTGATGGTTATGCGGGTATTAATTTATTTTGGAGTAAATATTGGTTCAAAGATCTTTTTAATTTATCCACAAAAAGTGGGTATATGAAAAAAGATAGTATACTTAGTTATTTTATAAGTTGGTTTTCTGTTTCTATAACTTTTGGTGTATTTTTTTCTATGTTCCTTATGCTAATACCATTTGTTGGGTATTTTATAGTTGCAATCATACTTATTCCACTATTGTTGATATTTGGCGTTTCAATTTTATTAAATATGATGTTGCAATATGTATTTAATACAAATTTAATATTTGAATTTATTTCTAATTCATTAAAAACACATCAATTGTTGTTAGTTTTTGTTCCGTTTTTAGTATTTCTGTCATGGATCATTATATTCATGATTTTAGGTTCTTCGACAAAAAAAGCTGTTACAAACATTACACCAAAAGGGAAAGATATTATCTTACAATTAAAAGGTTATATGGAATTTTTAAAAAAGACTGATTTGGATAGATTGTCATATTCCATAAACAGAGATTCTAATAAAAATATTACTGATACTACAAAAGATACTTCATTTGTATGGCTAGCTATTTTTAGTATTGCAAAAGATAAACATTGGGATCAATTTTATGAGATTCATGGTGTGAAATAATGAGTTTATATTATTAATGTCGGTTAAGGTGTGTTTTGTTCGAGGAATAGTCTTTTATTGTTTTTGAAACTTACTTAAAAAATTCGTTTATGAAATTCTTGTTATCAATAAATTATATTGTTTGGCTAGTATTATCTGCTTTGTTCTTTGCTGTTGGTGAGTTTTTATCTAAAAAGTTTGCTCTTAATCCAAGATTTATATATGTTATATTAATTTTAATTGTTTATTCTTTTGGAACGCTGGCTTGGCTACCTGCAATTTTACAGAAAAATTCTCTTTCTATTGCAGGCACGATATGGTCAGTATTAAGTTTACTTGCAACTATTTTGATAGGGGTATTAATTTTTGGAGAAAAGCTTAGTTTGATAGGAATAATTGGAGTTTGTATGGCTATAATTGCAGTAGTACTTTTATCATTAAGTTAGGTTTTATATAATAAATTTACAATAAAACTTGTCAAAAAACTTTAATTTATAAGGCTTTTTAAGCTGTTAAATAATCACACTGCTCGCTTGACTTTGAACACATCTTATGCTATACTATAAAAAGTTACAGTACTTTGATAATGCTGGCTGTTTTATGAGTGTGGCGATACGAGGGCTTTTAAAAATGAGCCTTGGTGTCGCTACGCAACTAAACAGGTAGCGAAAAAACAAACAACAACGAAACAAGTTCTGAATATGAAAAAGAATATTGTTGCGGCATTCTTGCTCGCAATCACATCTCTTCTTACCACCCCTTCGGTCATCGGTGCCAACATGAATACTCCGGTGGATATTGTGAGTCCAAGTGGTGGAGAAAACTTTTCTTCCCAGTATGACCACGGTCCCGGAGATACCATCTCCGTGCGCTGGAACAGTTCGGCTGCCGTGAGCAATATCTGGGTTTGCTTGCAAACCTATGACGATGCTTTCGAACATTGGAGTGCGGGAGAGATTATCTCTGCTTACCTCCCTACCGACACTGGCACGTGTGAGTTGGAGCTGGACTGGAGTGTTAGTGCTTACTTCGCCTCAGACAATTGTGTGATAGGTATCTATTACACCCTTGGTGGAGAAGAGCGCTGCACTGTCTCCAAGCAGTTCAAACTCAACACACCACAAGCGAACATCAAGTTCAAAGGTGGTCTGGACACACGGACGGTGAGCAAAACCATTCCTTGCAACATCATTTGGGAATGTGTTGCTGGTAACACAGCCCCCGACGGGTACTACGCGTATATCCTCCACAACGGGACGTACACGGAGCTCACGAGTTGGGATAGCCCAACAACGACGAACACTCTGACATTCAAAACGTCAGGGCTTGATGAAGGAGTGCAGAGGCTCTATGTCGAGGCAGTGGCGAGTAACCGAGTGATCGGTGTCTCCTCGCTCTTCATCAAAGTCGTTGCCGACGCTGACGTCATACCGACTGTGGCCGTTAGTCGCGAGACAAACACGGTCACCATCGTTGTAAACGGGCAGACGGACCGGCATTACGATGTCGAGTCGAGTACCGACATGGTACACTGGGCAAAAATCAACAATCAACCCCTGCTCGGTGGCTACCCGATGACACGACCCAAGCTCGTAGCAAAAAACGAGTACTACAGAGCGGTACTCGTTCGGTAAAGAATTCAAAAAAGGAAAACATAATTCACAGGAATCGTCGCGACTTCCTCAAAAAAATTGTCGCGTATTGTCAAGGGCCCGTCTTCAACATAGAAGCGGGCTTTTGTTATTTATGTTAAAAAGTATATAGAATGCTTATTTTGTAATAAATGCTATATTGTAAATATGGAAAAAAATTACAAATATCTTGGCGCTATTAGTGTTTTCTTTGTTTCAGTTTTATTAATTTCCAATGTAGCTTCGTCAAAAATAGTAGATTTGAAATATTTTATTTTTGATGGAGGTACTTTGCTTTTTCCACTTAGTTATATTTTTGGAGATATTTTGACTGAAGTTTATGGTTACAAAAAGTCTAGAAATGTAATATGGTTAGGGTTTTTTATGACCTTAATGATGTCACTGGTGTTTATTGTTGTTGGCAAACTTCCTCCTGCTTCCGATTGGTTGAATCAAGATGCTTACGATAAAATTCTAGGATTGACGCCGAGAATTGTAGGAGCGAGTCTAGTTGCTTACTTTTTTGGAGAATTTTCTAATTCATTTATTTTGGCCAAGATGAAAATATGGACCAAGGGAAAAATGCTTTGGGCTAGGACAATAGGGTCAACGATAGTCGGGGAGTTGGTAGATAGCGCGCTTTTTGTTTTTATAGCCTTTTTTGGTATTTTACCAAATTCACTTTTGATAACTTTAATAATCTCAAATTATTTTTTTAAGTGTGAAATTGAAATATTATTCACTCCAATAACATATAAAGTTATAAAATTCCTAAAGAAAAAGGAGAATGAAGATTATTATGATGTTGATACTAATTTTAACCCTTTTTTTAATAAATAAGTGTGATAGGATTAGAGTATGTCTATGGAAAATGTTTTACAAAATGATCTAGAAGATAGATTTTATGGGATAGATCCTGGGGAATTAGGGTCAGAATATTGTCAAATGATTGAACACGATGAAGCTACGGTTAAATATGAAAAAGATGAAAAAGGAAAAATAACTTCTGTAATTGTTATAAAAAATGCAGATAACAGTGTTCTTTATTTTAAAGACATTGATGCAATTTTTAATCTTGAACAAAAAAAATTGTAAAATTAATTTCTTTTGTTACATCAAACCATTTTATTTTCTTATCTCTTTTAAACCATACCATTTGACGTTTAGCGTATTTTAGGGTTTCTTTGATTACCTTTTCTGGTGTTGGTTTGTAATATTCAAAACCAAGTTCCTTTAATCTTTTTTCGGATATGCCAGATTTTTTTAGTTTTTTGATTTCACCTAGCAAGCCTTTTTTGAACATACTTTTTACTCTTTTTTCTACTTTCTTTTTTAATTTATCAGGTGGTAAATATAAGCCGATTTTTATAAATTTATATTTTGACTTTACTTCTTTAATTTCAGGGACTTTACCTAATACTTTAACTATCTCAATGGCTCTGATTAGTCTGACTTTATTATTTGGATCTATTTTTTTTGCTCTTTCTGGGTCTAATTTTTGTAATTCACTAAATAATACTGTCGCATCTTTTTGTAATAAAATCTTGCGAAGCTTTTCGTTTGGTGGAACTTCTGGAAAAACAATGCCTTTAGTTATT
>JBAWYA010000048.1:0-5974 GCA_037143815.1 bacterium
CATATTTATTACTCTTACGTTAGCTCTTATATATAGTATTCAATTTATTTATTTTTTTATTTTTAAAACACCGCCTTCGCTATATTCTCTGATTGGTGCGAGAAATGCTATGCAGTTTTTTAACATTGCAATTTCTGCAATAGTTTATAACTTTTTAGTAATTATTTTACTTTTTGTTCCCGTATTTTTTTTGTTTCTATTCCGCAAAAAACTTTTCTTATCACAACGTTCCGAATTATTTTATTTACAAATTGTAATAATAGTGTTAATTGGCATACTGAGTTATGGATTTTCTATTTTTGCTGTGCGTTTGACCCACGGAAAAGATTTTTCTCAATATATGGTTTATTATGATATTGTTTCTCCAGAACTTTCTATGAAAAAGATTGGTGTGCTTACCACTATGCGTCTTGATCTAGAACATACATTGTTTGGTTTTAATGAAAACAACAATCAAGAAATGGTAAAGACATTGACTGCACCATCTCCTGTTGTGCCAAAAAAAGATTTATTTGAAAATAATTCAATGCCAATTGATTTTGATGAATTATTAAAAAATGAGAAGAATAATGTTTTGCTTGATATGCATGCCTATTTTGCTTCAAATACACCAACAAAAAAGAATATTCGCACTGGTATGTTTAAAGGGAAAAATCTCATTATAATGCTTGCTGAATCATTTTCTCCTTATGCCATAAGTCCAGAATTGACTCCAACGCTATATAAAATGTCTACAGAGGGTTTTAAATTTAATAATTTTTATAATCCAGTGTGGGGTGTTAGTACCTCTGATGGTGAGTATGTGCTTAATACGGGACTTATTCCAAAATCTGGCGTTTGGAGTATGCTTAGATCTGGTAAAAATTATTTGCCATTTGCTCTTGGTAATGAATTTAAAAAACTTGGCTATCTTACAAAAGCCTATCATGATCATACATATACTTATTATGATAGAGATAGGTCAATACCAAATTTGGGATATGACTACAAAGGGCTTGGAAATGGAGTGAAAGTTGAAAAAACATGGCCAGAGTCTGATCTTGAAATGATAAATACAACAGCAGATGAATATATTTCTTCCACACAGCCATTTGTGACTTACTATATAACTGTCAGTGGACATCAAGAATATAATTTTTCTGGCAACTATATCGCTATGAAAAACAAATCGTATGTTGCTGATTTGCCTTATTCTGATATGAGCAAAGCCTATATTTCTGCTAATTTAGAATTGGAATTTGCTGTGAAGTCTTTATTGAATAAGCTTGAAGTTGCAGGTATAGCCGAAAATACAGTTATTGCTATAATTCCTGATCATTATCCATATGGCTTATCAAAAGAAGCTCAAAGTGAATTAGCTGGACACGATTTGGAAAATAATTTTGAATTATATAAAAGTGTTTTTATTATCTGGAACAAAGGTATGGATCCTGTTTCAATTGATGAACCTGCTTCGCCTCTTGATGCTCTTCCTACTTTGTTAAACTTATTTGGGTTGGAATACGATTCACGTTTACTTATGGGTAGAGATGTTTTTTCAGATGCTTCGCCATTGGTTATCTTTCAAAATAGAAGTTGGATTACTGATAAGGCAAAATATAATTCTATGACTGTGCAAGAAGATGCGATAGGTGGAGACAAAGAGTATCTCAATGCCATGAACAAAATAGTTGCTGATAAATTCAAATATTCAACGAAAATTCTTGAAAATGATTATTACAAAAAAGTAGTTCAGTAATATTTGCCTTCAATCTTTTTTTATGATAATCTTTGAAAGTAGTTAATAATAATATGAAAAAAGATATACACCCAAAATATGATTTAAAAACAAAGGCCACCTGCGCTTGCGGGGCGATCTTTGAGGTTGGTTCTACTATGCCTTCTATCGCAATGGAAATATGTAGTCAATGTCACCCTTTTTATACTGGTAATGAAAAGATAATGGATACCGCTGGACGCGTAGAAAGATTCAACAAGCGTCGTGCTGCTACTGCAACTGCGAAAGCAAAAAAATAAATCTCCCTCTCCTTTCAGGAGAGGGTTGGGGTGAGGTAGATTAATTAAGAACCTCCTCTCATTCTCCCCCTGAAAGGGGGAGAGGAATAATTCTAATGATAGATTTAGAAGAACTTAAAAAAGATCATAGGACAAACTACTTGGCGGGAGCCTTGGAGCGTCTTTTGCGTCAGGAAGCTGAAGTTCGTGAGATGCTTGCAGGAGATGAGACTCTTCATGAGATGGCAACTTTGGAATTGAAAACTATTCAGGAGGAAAAAGAAAATCTAGAAAAACAAGTTGAAGATATTTTAAAGAAAGATAAAGAGGAAGAAGAACATCCTAATGAAATAGTGCTCGAAGTGCGAGCAGGCGCAGGAGGTGATGAAGCCTCTCTTTTTGCATGGGAGCTTGCACATATGTATGAAAAATTCTCAGAAGCGCAAGGTTGGATTTGGAGAGTGAATTATGAATCAAAAAGCGATTTGAATGGATACAAAGAAGCGAGTTTTGAAATAAAAGGCAAGGATGTCTATAAAAAAATGCATTATGAGACAGGTGTGCATAGAGTGCAGAGAATGCCAGCAACTGAAAAGAATGGCAGAATACATACGTCTACAGCATCTGTGGCAGTATTACCGATTAGGAAAAAAGTTTCTATAAAGATTGATCCATCTGAGTTTGAAATGGAATATTCTCGTTCTGGTGGAAAAGGTGGTCAGAATGTGAACAAAGTTGAGACAGCGGTTCGTATCATTCACAAGCCGACTGGTCTCGATGTGCGTTCTACGAATGAAAGAAGCCAGCTCGCCAATCGTGAAAAAGCGATGATGATTTTGACTGCCAAACTTCAACAATTGGAAGAAGAAAAAGAAGCAAAAAAATATGCAGGGGAAAGAAAAGAACAAATAGGCACAGCTGATAGGTCAGAAAAAATTCGCACGTATAATTTTCCGCAAGATAGAGTGACAGATCATCGCATAAAGAAATCATGGCACAATTTGTCTAAAATAATGGAAGGAGACATAGAAGATATCATAAAAGATCTAGATTCTGGGGTCGTCGGCAACGAAAAAGACGAATAAAACTTGTCGACGTGGCAGGTTGACAAGTTTGTGGAGATTACCGACACCCCTTGACTTTTATATTGGAGTTATGGTATACCCTAGAAAGGTATATAAAATAAGAAGAGACCTAGGTAGGGTCTTTTTTAGTTTATGTCCTTTGAAAATCACATAGTTAGTTAAAAAAAACAGCTCTCCCTGTCAAGGAGAGATGTGAGTGATTGTCAAAGGATGACGAAAAACAACGAACAAAAATGAATTCCATGAAGAAAATTTTGGCGGTTTTGGCTATTACTGTCGTCGTCTTAGTGTTTTGGTGGGTTATTTCCGAAATGATTCTTTCACCGTCGGTGACGGCGGAAACTTCGCCAGCAACGATGGAGATGGCGACGGAACAACCAACTTTGGTGCCACTCGTTGTGGTGCCAGCGACAGAACCAATGACGCAGGTGGCCTCGAGTGAGGTCACTATCATCACGTCGATGAAACCCAATTTCTCTGATAACCCGAAAATCGGAGATTCAAACAAAGTACACAGTTTCGGGAAGTAAACAACAACGTAAACAAGTTATGCAGAAAATCAATCAGTTACTCGCGGTGGCCTTGTTGGCTGTCGCTCTCACATCAACCACTTACGCCTACGAGAAAACGCTTCCTGTCGGGAGCCGGGCGAAGTTGACCTCTCACGCCATTTTGTTGGCGGGTCACGGTGGGAGGATCTACGGCTGGCTCGGGGCGCAGGGAAACCTGCAACCCACAAACGGCTCTGATTTCTTCTCAGTTGAGTACAACTCACCGGCGCCCAAAAAGGTGGAAATCCTTGACTTGATGGCGTCACAGCCGTTGTCCTATCGGGTTATCAAACCCGAGACCGATTGGCTCAACATGTCAACGAGTTGTCAGGACGCCGAGGGCCACGAGCTCTTCTATGGTGGCAGTGGCTTCTACTTGGAAGCCACTCCAAACGGTTGGCAAGTTCCCGAGCAAGCGCGACAATTCGACATCGTTCTCGCCTACCAAATCCCGATCAAGATCAAGGGCGCAATCCGCGCCAGGATTTTGGTTCGTGATGACGACGGCAATGCAAGGTTTCCTGATGTTCAATTGAATGTCGATTACGACAATGGAAACGACATCGGCACGATGTTCATGCTCAGCCAGTACGCAGGTCTTGGCTCGCGTGGTCAATTGATCGTGACCTATCGTGAAAAGGCTAATGGAATGCGTGAAACCGAAATCGTGTATGGCCTTTCCGGCGACGGCGAGGTTATCAGGACAACCGACGGATCAACGACCATGAAGCCCAACATGCCAGGCATTGTGCCTCTTACGGCGCCCAAGGCTTACATTCTGGGTATTCCCAGCAAGAATCACATCGGCACGGTGCCGTTAGGCGAGCTTCCGCTTGCGGAGCAGTCAGAAGTCATTCTTTACGCAGAAACTACGGAAGGCGATTTAGCGACTTCGGTGAGCATTCTGAACACAACAAATTTCACCGCGGAATGGAGCAACTTCGAAATGCCAGGTGGCGCCCCAATTGTGATCACCCTTGATCCGGGACTTTACCACGTGGACTATAACGTTCCGGGGTTACGTTCGCCCGCCAACAATTGAGGAGAAGTAAAATTCTCCCTGCGTCGTGACGCAGTAAAGTTCTTTTCAATGATTTGAATTCACGAATTCAGATCCGCATTATTCACGCGAAAGTTGAATAACGATTTAAGAGCCGGTTTGCGAAAGCGCCGGTTCTTTTATTTTTTATACCAATTTTTTGTTAGGAAAAAAATAGAAAACGTGCTATAATGTAGGTATATGAAATTTAGACAAGCGCTTTTTTGGGACACAGATCCCAACAAAATAGATACTGAAAAGAATGCTGAATATATTATTGAGCGTATTTTGGATTTGGGTCATGATGATGAAGTTGCATGGGTAAAAAAGTTTTATGATAAATCTTTAATAAAAAAAGTAATTGAAAATCCTAGACGTTTAATGCCAGAAACAAAAACATTATGGACATTAATGCTTCAAAACAAATAAAGTTTCATACTGAAGTTTTGCCAGATTTCACAAAAAAAGCTCTAGAAGCTTTATCTAAAGAACCTTGGCTTGAAAAATCCGAATGGTATTTAGCTGGTGGAACTGCTTTAGCATTACAAGTTGGAAATAGAAAATCTATTGATCTTGATTTTTTTACACCAGAAGCTCGTTTTGAATCTATAGATTTACTGGAACATTTCTCAAATAACAAAGATTGGAAAATAGAAAGAAATAGAGATAATATGATTTTCGGTGAACTTCTTGGAGCTAAAATTAGCTTTATTGCTTATCCATTTTTCATTCCTAAACAAGAATATATCAAATATGGTTCTATAAAAATTATTCAGCCTCGTGATGTCGCTGTAATGAAAATCATTGCTATATCTCAACGAGGAAAGAAAAGAGATTTCTTTGATTTATATTGGTGCGCACACAATGTTGAGTCACTCCTTGATACAATCAAAAGACTTCCTGAACAATATCCATTTGTAGCTCATGACTATCATCACATTTTAAAAGCCTTAGTTTATTTTAGTGATGCGGAAGTGGACCCAGAACCACAGATTAATTTTGATGCGGATTGGAAGAAAGTTAAATCTTTTTTTAGAAAAGAAATTCCACTTATTGTTGAAAAGCTAGTATTAAAATCTGACAAATAGAGTGTGAGTAGCTCACATTTGTAAAATTTTGCTTTTCATTTTAAATATGTTATTATTTTTGGGTAGGGTCTTATTTAGCGAAATAGAGTTCTACGCCTGCCCTCGTTGGGTGGGTTTATAAATAGTTTTTTGTCCTTTTTATTAAAAAAGGAAGAAGTAAAGAAAATGGCTACAAAGCTATATGTAGGGGGACTTCCTTACAGTACACAAGAAGAT
>JBAWYA010000049.1:0-5918 GCA_037143815.1 bacterium
GATAGTAAATTTACATATAGCTCCACCACGCACATCAGCCTCTATAGTACCGGACTCTAATGAACTTTTATTATAAGGCTGGATTTTGCACCCTTCAGATATGGACTGCACAATTTGGTTTATATTTTGAACACTATCTTTTTGCGCGCCAAAATATTGATATGCAAAAACCCCACCAAAAATAATTACTACCGCTCCGATTGTGATTAAAAATGTTTTATTCATTTAATATATAGTCTGTGTTAATTCCATAGAGTATTACTACTATTCCAATTTTTTACCCAACAAAGCTTCTGTGTATTTTTGAAGTTTCTCATCCTTATCACAAACTTTCTTTAATTCATTTGGCATTTTCTCAGCTACCATTTTTATAAATTCATCTTTACAAGGCTCAGCTGATGATCCGTATTCTGACACTCGAATAAAAGTATCTAAATCTGCTGGTCTTTCCAAAGCACAAGAAAGCAAAAATTTAGGTTTCTCTTTCATAAAAACAGGCATAATTCCCAGATTGCTCAATCCATGAATAGAATTAACCACTGCCACTTTGGCAATCTCTGAGAAATTTGGATATTGTCGCATTAAATGAGCTTCATCATAATATTGCCCATTGCTTTCACTTCTAACAAAACTTTCAAATTTTCTAGGATCTTTTTCCATTGCTTCTAAAAGCATTTCACCCTCTTTTGGATAATCATTAATACCAGCTGCTTCGTAAACATCTAGTTCAACACGGTGACCACCAGCAGAAATAGCTTGAATAGCCAATTCTCTAATATCAGGATTAGTCTTTGGAATATCTTTTATATATCTAGGTCTCATCTTGAGAAGTGTAAGCAAAAAATCTTTCGTCTTCATATCATCAGGAATACGATTAAATATTGACTTAGTTTTTTCTGATTCTACTACTGCTTGAACCAAAAAAACCCGATCTCGCATTTCAGTAGGAACCTTTTCATAAGCACCCTTAAAGTCATCAAGGGCATCTTTGGTAAATTTATCTATTGCTTCTTTTTTTAATTCCCATGGTTGCTTCTTTCGTTCTTCTCCAAAACCACCTTTAAATTCTGACATAATATTTATTAATTAATTTATAATATAAACTCAATACTATCTATTATATCACTTAAAAATATAAAAACGCCAGTTGCCCACAATGTGACAACTGGACGTCTTATGGATTGCCCCCTATTGAGAGGCATGATTCAAACTGCAACTTGCTCGTCTTCAACACACCAAAAAGGAGGTGGTGAAGAGGCGGTGACCTCAGACGATAGAGGCATACAAATCGTACGAGGTCCCCTGGGAACTACACGTCGCCAAAGTTGACTTCCTTCGTCATAGTAGTAGTCAGTAAGATGACCGTATACTTTGAACCAAGCAATGCGCCCCCTTTGCAAGGGTGCCTTGCTAACATTCCTGCCACTCCTCTTGATACTCAAGATAGTATTCCAAGGCAATGTCTCAGTAACCTGCCCACCGAACAGAGATGATGATGTACTCATACTCTTTTTGCTTTCATGCTGTGTACTAACAGTGCTCCACTCTCCTTACCCAAGTAAGAAGACGAACAAAGGGGCTCCCTTTTGGAGCCCATTTCTACAATTAATTAGTTAAAATTTATTGCACAAATCAGCTCCAAAAGTGCCACCGATGACGGCGAGCACTTTAGAGCTTTTATCGTTCGCAATAAATTTTATAAATACCATACTTAAATATTAGCACTAATCAAAAAAAGCGCAAAAAAGTTATGCACACCCTCAAAATTATCATCTTTTACTAAAACAAAACCCCGCCTTTCGGCGGGGTTTTGTGGCACTTATGTTGTTTACGATAAATGTAAGCTTTACCTTACACTCACAACATAAATATAGCATACTTATCCAAAAAATGCAAGCAAAATGTTTTGCAAGAAAATTCTTACATCTTTATTACTTATTTTTTATTTTCCATTCCTCTATTTTTTGATGATTACCAGAAAGTAAAACTTTTGGGACTTTGTAATTTTTATACTTTTCACCCTGAGCTTTACCAAAAGGATACTTTAAAACTTCAGGACGAGTATAAACTTCACTCGTTGAGACTCTTTCTTCTTCTAATGATTTATATTTACCTAAAACTCCAGAAATCTGCCGAGAAATAGAATCTATCAAAACCATCGCTGGAAGTTCTCCTCCTGTTAATATATAATCCCCTATTGAAATTTCTTCCGCCGTCACAATCTTTTGCACTCTAGCATCTATACCTTCATAACGCCCAGAAATCATAATGATGTCTGTATATTTTTGTGCAGATTTTTTTGCATAAGCCGTATCAAACTTTTTACCAGTAGTGGAAAAAATAATAGCTTTTAGCTTAACTAGCTTTTTAGCTTTTAGCTTTTTAATAACAGACTCAAAGGCTTTCAAAATTGGTTCCGCTTGCATCACCATCCCCGGACCACCACCATAAGGCCTACCATCGATTGGTCGGTATCCATTATCTTTTTGTGCTCCGCCACGGCGGGCAGGTTTTATAAAATCTCTTGGATTATAAAATTTCACTGAGATTATTTTATTTTCTATCGCCCGCCCAATAATAGACTCTTTCAAATAAGAATCAAACATCTCTGGGAAAATTGTAATTATATGGAAACAGGTCATAGCTTTTAGCTTATAGCTTATAGCTTTAAAACACAAGCAACAAAAAACCGCTTCAATAAGCGGGTTTTTGTATTGTTCTATAAGCTAGTTATATTCCCTTCAAATCTTCCATTGCTTGGTCAACAGTTTTTAGTGAACTTGGAACACTACTTGTACCCATAGGTCTCTCTGGTCTTGTGCTTCCCTCAGGTTCATTAATCTTCAAATTAACACGAGCATTGTTCTTCATGCCAATTATTCGCAAAAGAGTACGAATAGCTTTGGCTGTGTTTCCCATTCTTCCTATAATCTTGCCCATATCGGCAGGATTTACGGTAAGACTTATAAGCACTCCCATCTCATCAACAGTACGATCGATTTTTATATCATTCGGATTGTCAACAAGAGCTTTCACTACATACTCTAGAAATATCTGATCAGCGTCTTGCATATGTTTCAGTAAATTTTAATTTTTAATTTATCACTTGGCAGTGTTACGACCTCAAGATGAATACCTGCACTGCTATACCTGTAAGTATACCTAATTATTTTTTAGCTTTCAACTCCTTTCGCTTTTGAGTTGGCTTTTTCTTTGGTAATACATTAACTTTTTTACCTTCTATAACATTGTCACGCACTAGAAAATTGTGCATTGTATCTGAAAGTTTAGCACCCTGAGAAAGCCAATATTTTATTCTATCATTAACAAAATTTGTTCTTAATTTCTTGTCTGCTACCTTTGGATTGTAAGTTCCGAGCAACTCCAAGAATTTCCCGCTCTTTGTGCTGTTTTTTGAGTCAGTTAAAACCACCCGAAAAGCTGGATCATTCTTTCTTCCTATTCTCTGTAATCTTATTTTTAACATAGATACAGCTTAACATAAATTATAAAAAAGGCAAATAATTCATATTATATGCTATATTGAAAGTAATGAAATATCAAACAAATAAACTACAAGATACTATATTCATCTCTTCTAAGGGAACAGGATATGTGGCAATTGGAGATAATAAAGACAAGAAAAACGACATAGAAATCGATTCTAAGCATTTAAATACAGCTATGCATGGTGATACTGTAGAAATCTTACTTCACCCAAAAGGTAAGAAAAGGCAGACTGCTGAAGTCTCAAAAATAATAACTCGTGCCAAAATGCGTTTTGTGGGAGTTTTAGAAACCTCACCCGACCTTCGATCAACCTCTCCTGAAAGTAAAGGAGCTGGGAGTGAGGTATTTTTCCTAAAACCAGACGATACAAAAATGTATACCGATATATTAATACCAGAAAATATGCTAAACGGCGCAAAAACAGGACAAAAGGTCTTTGCAGAAATAACAAACTGGACAGATCCTCACAAAATACCAGAAGGAAAAATAATAAAAATCTTGGGAAGTAAGGGAGATAATAATACAGAAATGCATGCCATCGCCATAGAAAAAGGTTTTGATTCAGAATTTCCCGAGAAAGTGGAAGAAGAGGCTAGAAGTATATCCGCCAAAGGCGGACCCGCCTTGGGCGGGAAAGAAAGTGATTATACGGGACGAAAAGATTTCAGAAAAACTTTAACTTTTACTATTGATCCGAGTGATGCAAAAGATTTTGATGATGCAATTTCTTTTCGTATTCTTCCCCCTCTCCTTACTAAGGAGAGGGGGCTAGGGGGTGAGGTATACGAAATCGGTATTCATATAGCAGACGTATCTCATTATGTAAAAATAAATAGCGCTCTAGATATAGAAGCATGCGAACGCGGAACATCTGTGTATTTAGTAGATAGAACGATACCAATGCTACCAGAAGAACTTTCAAATGATTTATGCAGTTTAGTACCAAACAAAGACAGACTCACAATGAGTGCAGTTTTCATAATAGACAAAAATGCCAAAGTTAAAAATGAATGGTTTGGACCCACGGTCATACATTCCCAAAAAAGATTTACTTATGAAGAAGCAGAAGAGTCAATTCAAAAAGCTGGAACTCCCCTACACAAAGAACTATCAATTTTAAATAATCTAGCGAAACTTTTCACAAAAGAAAGATTTAGAAATGGCGCAATTTCCCTAGAACAAGAAGAAGTAAAATTTGTTCTAGATAAAGACGGAGTACCTATAAAAGTAATTACAAAAGAACGTGGTGATTCAAACAAGCTGGTGGAAGAATTCATGTTATTAGCAAATAAAAAAGTTGCTGAAATACTTTCCCCTAAAAAAATATCTGCAAAAGGTGGATCCGCCTCTAGCGGAAAAAGTGATAGTATATCTCTATACAGAGTACACGATCTTCCAAGCAGAGAAAAAATGCAAGACTTGGCATTCTTTTTGCGAAGTCTAGGCCACAAAATATCTCTAGTGAATGGAATTATTCCTAGTCATGAAATAAATAATCTTCTAAAGAGGATAGAAGGAAAAACAGAAGAAAACACAGTCAACAGAGCAGTAATAAGGTCAATGGCAAAAGCTATTTATTCCACAGAAAATATTGGACACTATGGCCTAGCATTCCAATATTACACCCACTTCACTTCCCCAATAAGACGATATCCAGACATAATAGTACACAGACTGCTCACAAATTATTTATCTGGTAAAAAAATCGGAAAAGAACATATACTTGAATATGAAAAAATCGCTAGAGTTTCTTCTGAGCAAGAAAAAAGGGCTTCTGATGCTGAAAGATCTTCTATAAAATATAAACAAGTAGAATATATGTCCAAACGTTTAGGCGAAAAATTTGAAGGAATAATCAGTGGAATCACAGAATGGGGTATATATGTAGAAGAAATAAACACAAAATGCGAAGGCTTAGTAAGAGTCCGAGATATGATTGATGATTTTTATATTTTTAATGAAAAAAGATTAGAATTAGTTGGACAAAAAAAGAAAAATAAATATCGACTAGGTGATCGTATTAAGATAAAAGTTAAAGGGGTAGATCTTGAACGTAAAACAATAGATTATATTTTAATATGAAAAATAAATTATTATTTTTTTCTATATTTTTTTTATTTATAACGTTTTTTACTGTATCATTTGCGCAAAAACCTCAATATTTATATGTAAACAAAAAAAGTGAAGACTTAAAAATAGGAGCCACTGCTTACCTAGTCGGAGATTTAAATACAGGAGAAATTATCTTGTCGAAAAATAAAGACGAGAGATTACCAATTGCATCCATTTCTAAACTCATGACAGCACTTATTGCCAATCTTTTATCAAATCCAGATGACATCGCACAAGTAAGTAAAAAAGCTCTAAACACAAAAGGGACAAATGGTGAGTTAAAATTGGGAGAAAAA
>JBAWYA010000050.1:0-5906 GCA_037143815.1 bacterium
CATTACCTCACTTTGTTTTGAAAATAGGTTCTAACTTGGTATAATAGAGGCACAATGAAAATTTTAAGTATTGAAACATCCTGTGATGACACAGCAATAAGCATAATGAATGCAAAAAGAAGTACCACAAGTACTTCTTTTACAGTCCTAGCAAACAACCTAAATTCACAAATAGATATACACATACCTTATGGAGGAGTTTACCCTGTGCTAGCAAAAAGAGAACATAATAAGAACTTACCTATTGTCTTAGAAGCCAGCTTGATACAAGCAAAATTGAATAAAAAGAAAAAACCAGTAGACGCCATCGCCGTCACTTATGGCCCCGGTCTAGAAATGTGTCTTTGGGAGGGCATCTCTTTTGCAAAAGATTTGGCACAAAAATGGAAAGTGCCTTTAATACCTGTGAATCACATGGAGGGACACTTATTTTCCGTCTTTGGAAAAGATAAAGGTAAATTTACTATACCCAATTCGACAAGCTCAGGGCAAGCTAAAATAAAATTACCAGCATTATGTCTTTTGGTATCTGGTGGACACACACAACTCGTACTAATAAAAAAACCAGCCTCGACTAAAATAAATCTAGGCTGGCCAATAGATTATAAAATCATAGGAGAAACTTTGGACGACGCAGTCGGTGAAGCCTTTGATAAAGTAGCGAGAATGCTCAATCTTCCCTATCCTGGTGGCCCACAAATTTCAAAATTAGCAGAAGAAGAAAGAAAGCATTTAAAAGAATTAGAAGATTTTTCAGGTCCTCGGTTCTCTGGGTCCCTCCCCCAGCCAGACCATGAAAAATCTTCTAATTCTTTTAATGCTAAAGACAACGACCCCGAAAAGATTAGTTTTTCCTTCGCTCTGCCCCGACCAATGTTGCACAGCAAAGATTTTAATTTTTCTTATGCTGGATTAAAAACAGCCGTTTTATATTTAATTCAAAAAATTGGCCCGAAAGAAACTCTAAGTGAAGAAGTAAAAAGTAAAATAGCTTTAGAATTCGAAAATGCCGCAATTGAATGCTTGGTTTATAAGACACAAAAAGCTATAGAAAAATACGAAATAAAAACTTTAATTGTCGCTGGTGGAGTCGCAGGTAATATTCATCTTAAAAGAGAAATGCTGGCTATGGCTGGAAAGAATATAAAAGTTCTTTTTCCAGCAAAAGGACTTTCGGGAGACAATGCTTTAATGATAGGCATAGCTGGATACTTAAATTAAATAAAAAATAAGAAAAAAGTACCCAAACCAGAAAACATAAAAGCAGCTGGTAATTTAAGGCTCTAGTGTGATATTATTTGAATATGAACGAAAAATTACTTAAACCCTATAACCCAAAAGAAACCGAGGAGAGAATATATAAATTATGGGAAGATAGTGATTTTTTTGCGCCCGAGGCGCATCCACCTTGGGTGGATAATCCTTCCTTAAATCAAAATTTAGGAAAACCATTCACCTTAATAATGCCACCAACAAATGCTAATGGATCACTTCATGCTGGGCATGGTTTGGTTATAACCATAGAAGACATAATAGTGCGATACAAAAGAATGTGCGGATTTAAAACTCTCTGGCTCCCTGGGCTAGACCATGCTGGTTTTGAAACACAAGTGGTCTATGAAAAAAAATTAGAAAAAGAAGGACGAACTAGATTTGAAATTGAACCAAAAAAACTATATGAAGAAATTCTTGATTTTACTCTCACTAATTCTAAAAACATAAAATCTCAAGTAAGAAAGATCGGGGCATCCTGTGACTGGTCTCGTGAAAAGTTTACGTTGGACACAGACATTGTAAAAATTGTTTACCAAACATTCAAAAAGTTATCCGATGATAATTTAGTGTATAGAGGCAACAGAATTGTAAGTTGGTGTTCAAAACATCAGACATCTTTTTCTGATTTAGAAATATTAGACGAAGAACGAGTAGATAATTTTTATTATTTAAAATATGGACCTTTTGTCATAGGTACTTCCCGACCAGAAACAAAGTTTGGTGATAAATACGTCGTAATGCATCCAAAAGATGAAAGATATAAAGACTACAAAGATGGTCAAAAAATAGCGCTAGAGTGGATAAATGGGCCAATAGAAGCCACCATTATAAAAGACGAAGCGATAGATATGGAATTTGGTACAGGAGTAATGACTATTACACCTTGGCATGATGTTGCAGACTTTGAAATAGCTGAAAGACATAAACTTGATAAAGAACAAATAATTGATGAAAACGGTAAACTACTTCCAGTTGCTGGAGAATTTGCAGGACAACATATCAAAAAAGCTAGAGCATTGATCATAGAAAAATTACAAAAAAAAGGTTTAGTGGAAAAAATAGATGAAAATTACAAACACGTTGTGAGAACATGCTACAAATGCGGAACAGTGATAGAACCACAAATAAAAAATCAATGGTTTGTAAAGATGAAACCATTAGCTGAAAAAGCACTAGAAAAAATAAATAACGGAGAAATAAAATATATTCCAGAGCATTATAAAAAAGTCAGTGTCCATTGGCTATCCAATATAATAGATTGGAACATTTCTAGACAAATAGTCTGGGGTATACCAATACCAGCAAAAATATGTACAAAATGCGGAGCTGGTATGGTAGATCTTGATAACAAAATAACAAAATGTACTTCTTGCGGTGGTGAAGTCGCACAAGATAAAGATACTTTTGATACTTGGTTCTCTTCAGGACAATGGCCTTTTGCCACACTTGGTTATCCAGATAGTAAAGATTTTAAAACATTTTACCCGACAGATGTTATGGAAACAGCTGGAGAAATAATATTTTTCTGGGTTTCTAGAATGATAATGCTTGGTTTATACATAACAGGAGAAATTCCATTTAAAAATGTTTATTTACATGGTTTAGTTTTGGATGCTAAAGGACAAAAAATGAGTAAAAGTAAAGGAAATGTTATAGACCCATTAACGCTTACTGAAAAGTATGGCACAGATGCTTTTAGGATTGGAATGGTTGTCGGCAATACACCAGGTACTTCATTAGCCCTCGCAGAAGAAAGAATTCGCGGTTATGGAAAATTTGCAAATAAAATTTGGAATGCTACTCGTTTTGTATTAGATAATACAAAAGATTACAAAGAAGAAGATATCAACATTAAATATGACGAAGAAGATAAAAAATCAGACGAAGAATTAAAAAATTTAGTAAAAGAAATCACGAAAGAAATGGATGAATATAAGTTCTATATCGTAGCTGAAAAAATCTACCATTATTTTTGGCACACATTCGCTGACATCATCATTGAAAGATCAAAAAGAAAAATTTTAGAAGAGAAAAACGCTGATTCAGCAAAAATGTTACTTCGTACTCAACTCACTACCCTACTCAAAATCTTGCACCCATTTATGCCCTTTGTAACCGAAGAAATCTGGTCAATGATGCCAAATAAAAATGGACTTCTAATGGTTGAAAAATGGCCCTGCAACGACATTCAGGGCAAGCTAAATGACAAATAATATTACAATTCTAGTTTCAGCGTTGATAAATGATCCTAAAATCACAGGTTTAGCATTTCTAGGTGGAATTATTCCATCACTTTTATGGTTATGGTTCTGGATTAAAGAGGAAGGAAAAAAATCTGAACCCAAAAAAATACTTGCCGTAGTTTTCATTATGGGTATGATAGCAGTATTTTTTGTTCTACCAATTCAAAAATTTATACAACTTAATGTGAATTCTAATGAATTGCAAATTATTCTGTGGGCAGTAACAGAAGAAGTAATGAAATGTCTCGCTGTAATAATATTATTATATCGAACAAAATATATAAACAACGCCATTGATTGGCCAATCTATCTAATCACCGTAGCCTTGGGCTTTGCCGCATTAGAAAATACTTTATTTTTAATCAAACCGCTTTTAGTTGATGCGACTACGGTAAACTTGCTCACTAGCCACTTCAGATTCCTAGGATCTACCCTTCTTCATTCTGTTTCCAGTGGAATTCTTGGTGTTTCACTAGGAATTTCTATGCATATGGAAGGATTTAAAAAAAAATCTTACATCACTGCAGGTCTCATCTTGGCTATCGCCTTGCATAGTGTATTTAATTTTTTTATAATAAGAAGTAAGACAATTGAAGGTAATAATTTTTTAGAAGTTTTAAAGGTGTTTAGTTTCTTGTGGGTCGTCACTATTATTTTAATGTTACTTTTTGAAAAGATAAGAAGAATGGATTAATCCAGAAAAGTAAAACAAAACTCACTACTGGATAATAGAATATTATTAATTTTAATTAAAACTAAATGAACAAAAAAAGAAGTTTGTGGGAGAAATTAACAGGAAGTGTTCAAGCTGAGGAAGAAGAATACGAGGAAACTAAAAAAAATGTAGCAACAAATAAAGGAGAAAAAGGCGACAAAAAAAATAACTGGATAGAAGAAGAAAATGAGGAAGCTGAATTAGCAGTTGATGTATTTCAAACTGGATCAGATATAGTCATAGAAACGATGGTTGCTGGAGTTAAGCCAGAAGATTTAGAGTTATCAATAGCTCGCGATATAGTCACGATTTCTGGTCTCCGTGAAGAACACCGAAATGTAGATGAAGAAAATTATTTCACAAAAGAACTTTACTGGGGTAAATTTTCTCGCACAATATCCCTTCCAGCAGAAGTAGAACCAGAAGAAGTAGAAGCAGTAGAAAAACACGGCCTTCTCACAATTAAAATAAAGAAAGTTGACAAAGAAAAGAAAAACAGCGTAAAGATAAAATCAATCTAAATTATATAAGTGTCCTAATTCATTAAGGAATTAACCAATAATAATAAACAAAACTATGAATAATAATCCATTATAAAGATTACCAAAACAAGAAGGTGCGCCAACTATGGGTACTCTAGCACAATCTGTTTTAATTGATCATAAACTTATTTGTCGCTCAATTCCTGACGGAAAAATAACAAAAATAGGTGTTATAAAGAAAATGAATAAAATCTAGGCTGTAAAGAATTCTCTTGTGCCGAGGGGCGGGCTCGAACCGCCGACATCTTCCTCTTCAGGGAAGCGCTACTACCACTGAGCTACCTCGGCTAACCTGTTTATAATACTAAAAATAAGACTTTTTGCAATCTATTTACCTTTAATTAATGATAGAGCAAAGTATGCTATACTAACATAATGAGAATATGTAAATTATGTAATCATGAATTTAAAAGCTACCAAAGTAGGTGTATTGCCAGATGTGGGTCTTGTAATACAAAAATCAGAAGATTTAGAGCAAAGGCAGCTGCAATTGAATTCTTGGGAGGAAAATGTAAAAAATGTGGATGGAGTGGAAATCAAGCAGCACTACAATTTCACCATCTAAAAGGGAAAGATTTTACTATTGGAAATGTAGCAAACAAAAGTTGGGATTCTATAAAATCAGAAATGAATAAATGTATATTATTGTGTGCAAATTGTCATATGATTGAGCACAGTACAAAAGATGGAGAACAATTTCTAAAAGAAGCTCTTAACTATAAAGGCAGAACTTTAAAATTTTAAAAAATAATTTAAAAAATTAACTTTTTTATTTCTTAACACTCTGAAGCATTGTACTCAAGCTACCAAGATTGTTTCTGGCATCATTGTACACTTTCATTATCTCATCAGTATATGGCTGAATGAAATAAAAAGCACCAACAGCAGAACCAATAATCAATATCCAATACAAAGCTCTCATAAAACTTGCCATACGCATAGAACGCCTCATAGAATGCAACATTCTATTGTTCTCTTCCCCTAAACTAACACTTCTATTTAAAAGTTCTCTTTCTTCTGGAGACATAAATAAATAATAGCAAAAATATAAAGAAAAATCAAAATTTTACCTTACTGTGTATCTTTTAAACTCGGCTAGAACTTATTTCAGCAAAAATCCAGCAGAAAATC
>JBAWYA010000051.1:0-5879 GCA_037143815.1 bacterium
TTCCCTGTTTTGATAACATGATCTACTAATGTATATGTATACCCCATTTCATTATCATACCAGCCAAGAACCTTTACAAGATTACCTCCAACGACTCTCGTCATTTCAAGATCTGCGATTGAAGCATGTGGATTCCCCAAAATATCTGAAGACACAAGCGGTTCATTTGTAACTGCAAAAATATTTTTCCAGCGTGGATCATTTGAAGCCTTTGTTAAAATTTCATTTACTTCTTCCTTGGTGGTATTTCTTTTAGCAATAAAAGTAACATCAACGATTGAACCTGCTGGTACTGGCACACGAATCGAAATACCATCAAACAATCCCTTTAAATCTGGAAATGCCAAGGTCACTGCTATGGCCGCACCAGTTGAAGAAGGAACGATGTTTTGTGCAGCTGCACGTCCTTCTCTTAAATCTTTTTTACTTGGACCATCGACAAGTGCCTGAGTGCCAGTATATCCATGCACGGTATTTAAAATTGCTTTTTCTATTCCAATTGCTTCATGTAAAATTGCAATCAGCGGAGATGTTGCATTTGTGGTACAGGATGCATTCGAAGTAATGTCTGCCGTGCCAAATTTTTCTTCATTTATTCCAAGTAATATTGTCTCACCTTTCACGCTTCCATCTCCTCCTTTTGACGGAGCACTGATAACTACCTTTTTTGCTCCTTGGTCAAGATGGAACTTCGCTTTATCATATGAAGTAAATAGCCCTGTCGATTCTACTACAACGTCAACTCCTAATTCCTTCCATGGAAGCTTGGTTGTGTCTTTTTCGGAAATAAATTTTACTTTTTTACCATCAATGATTAAATCCGTTCCAGATACTTCTACTTTATGTCCCCAGTCTCGATAAACAGTGTCGTGACGAAGTAAGTATGCAAGACTTTCAATTGAACCTAGATCATTAACAGCCACAATCTCTATCTCAGGCTTGTCCCAAGAAACCTTTAAAAACGCTCTGCCAATACGTCCGAAACCATTTATTGCCACTTTTATTGTTTTTGCCATGTTTTTATGTTTTTAATAAATTTTAATAACTTAATTATACTCTGTGATAAGTTTTTTTCAAAATTCCACTTTTTACACAAAAATATCTCTTAAGGTTCTCTCCTTCCCATTCATCCCTCTACTCCCGTTTAGGAGACGGCCGTCTCCTAAACGGGAGATGGTAAAATTTGTCATTAATATTTTTATTATAAAATATGTTAAAATCATGGTATGAAGATTCACAGATTTATAGGCAATTTTGACCTTTCAAAAAAGGATTTCGAAATTAAAGACAAAGAAATAGTCAACCAAATGAAAAATGTCCTCCGATTAAAGGTCGGAGAAAAAGTCGAACTTTGTGATGGAAAACACATATCAGTGATAGCTCTAATATGTAAAATAGAAAAAAACAGTATAATTGTTTCCATTAAAGAAATGGAAGAAGATAAAAATAAAACAAAAAATAATGTTACTCTCTTCTGTGCTGTATTAAAAAAAGAAAATTTTGAGTTAGTGGTACAAAAAGCAACCGAATGTGGAGTATTAAAAATAGTTCCAATTATTTCAGAGCGTACAATAAAAACAGGACTGAATATGGAAAGACTCAGGAAAATAGCAAAAGAAGCAAGTGAACAATGTGGCCGGGTAAACATACCAGAAATTTTAGAACCAGTAAGTTTCGATGAGAGCTTAAAATTAATAAACGAAAAAAATATCAATATTATTTTTGATATTTCAGGAGAATCACTTGGCGGTTTAACCGCCAAGTTAGAAAATATAAATATTTTCATCGGACCCGAAGGTGGATGGACAGAAAAGGAAATCGCAGAAGCAAAAAATCTAAATTTTAAAATTGCCACCCTTGGTCCACTAACTCTCCGTGGCGAAACCGCAGCCATCGTTGCTACTTATTTGATTTCAAGTTTAGAATAAATTTATTTTAAATTTATGTTAATATAGGTAAAATGGAATCAAAATTCGCCCACTTGCATACGCATTCGCATTATTCCCTGCTTGATGGGCTTTCTAAAGTTGAGGATTTAGTAAAACTTGCTAAAAAATACAAAATGGGGGCTGTGGCTATTACTGACCATGGCAACATGTACGCCACAATAGAATTTTATAAACTTGCTAAAAAAGAAGGCATAAAACCAATTATTGGTGTTGAGGCATATATTGCTGAACGCTCTCGATTAGATAAAGAATCTGGCATAGATAGTAAGCGTTACCATTTGACATTACTCGCAAAAAACAACGAAGGTTATAAAAATTTAATCCAGCTTGTCACGCTTTCTAATTTAGAGGGTTATTATTATAAACCTCGAATGGATAAAGAAATATTGCGAAAATATTCGAATGGAATTATTTGCCTTTCGGGATGTCTCGGTGGAGAACTTTCTCAAGCACTTATAAATAAAGACGAGGAAAAAGCAGAGAGAATTATAAAAGAACATCAAGAAATTTTTGGTAAAGAAAACTATTTCTTGGAAATAATGAAACATGAGACTGTTCCGGACGATGCTCTCGCTCGAGAGAGTATTATCAAGATGAGTAAAAAATTTGATATTCCGCTGGTTGCTACTTTTGACTCTCATTACCCTCACAAAGAAGATGCTAAGGCTCATGAAACATTACTCGCGATACAAACAAATTCTGATATAAAAGACGAAAACAAATTCTCATTCGGTGATGATGATTACTCTTTTGTTTCTCCAGAAAAAGCTTATGAAATTTTCAAAGATATACCCGAGGCAGTTTCTAATACCATAAAAATAGCAGATATGTGTAATGTAGAAATTGATCTTGGAAAATGGGTTTTCCCTGACTATAAAATAGAAGGAGGTAAATCTTATGAGACAAAAATGCGTGAGTTAATTGAAAAAGGTTACGAAAAACTTGGCATAAAAGAAACACCAGAAATAAAAGAACGTGTAGAATATGAACTTGCAATTATTTTTAATAAAGGATATACACCATATTTCTTAGTGGTTGGAGATCTGCTTCATTATGCAAAAGAACATGGTATTTTAACCACAATCAGAGGATCTGTCGCAGGTTCAATGGTAACTTATCTTCTGGGTATTACTAAAGTAAATCCAATAGAGTACAAACTTCCCTTCGAAAGATTCTTAAATCCATTCCGTCCTTCGCCTCCTGATATAGATATGGACTACGCTGATAATAGACGAGATGAAATGATTGAATATACAAAACAAAAATATGGTGAAGATAAAGTTGCCCAAATTGGTACTTTCGGTACTATGATGGCTCGTGGAGCAGTGCGGGATGTCGCTCGTGCACTTGCACATCCGTACACTATCGGTGACCGAATCTCAAAAATGATTCCAATGGGTTCACAAGGAATGCCCATGACAATAGATCATGCAATGGAAATAGTCCCAGAACTTAAAAAAGCATATGAGGAAGAAAAAGATACAAAAGAAATAATAGATTTAGCAAAAAAATTAGAGGGTTGCGTAAGACACATTTCAGTACATGCCGCTGGGGTAGTTATTTCACCAAAACCACTTTATGAATATACCCCAACTCAGTTCGACCCGAAAGGTGGAAAAGTCATAACTCAATACGATATGTATAGCATAGAAGACGCTGGCCTTTTGAAATTCGATTTTCTTGGGATCCGAAACTTAGCAATACTAGGAGACGCAATAAGTTTAGTGAAAAAATTTTACGATATAGATATTGATATTGAAAGAATTCCGCTTGATGACAAAAAAACTTTTTCATTACTTGCTCAAGGACAAACGGAAGGGCTCTTCCAATTAAATGGGAGTGGTATGACAAGATATTTAAAAGAATTAAAGCCAACTTCAATTCATGACATCAACGCCATGGTTGCACTTTATCGTCCAGGACCAATGGAATCAATTCCTGAATATATTAAACGCAAGCACAATCCAAAACTTATAAAATATTTGGATCCAAGGATGAAAAAATTCTTGACCGAATCTTATGGTTTGATTGTTTATCAAGACGACCTTCTTTTTTGTGCACTTGAAATGGCAGGCTATAACTGGGAAGAAGCCGACAAATTCCGTAAAGCTGTCGGTAAGAAAATTCCAGCAGAAATGGCGGCTCAATATAAAAAATTCACTAAAGGAATTATAGACAATGGACAAACCCCCGAATTTGCTGAGAAACTTTGGAAACTTTTTGAACCGTTTCAAGCTTATGGTTTTAACAAAGCTCACGCAGCGAGTTATGGAAAAGTCGCATATCAAACTGCTTATATGAAAGCAAACTATCCAGTAGAATACATGACAGCCATTCTCACTGCTGAATCTGGTGATGTTGAAAAAATTTCTGAAATAATTAATGAATGTAAAAATATGAGTATCCCCGTTCTCCCCCCGAATATAAATGAAAGTTTCGGTGGTTTTACTTGTCTACCTAACAATTTAGACGAACCAATAAGTAATAAAAATGTAAGCGCAAAAATACGTTTTGGACTTTATACAATCAAAAACATGGGAACTGATATTTCTGATGCAATAATCGCTGAAAGAAAACAGGCTGGAAAATTTAAATCAATTTCTGATTTTCTTGATAGAATAAAACATAAAAATTTAAATAAAAAATCAATGGAAGCGCTTATTAAGTCCGGGGCAATGGATGAATTTGGTGATCGTGGAATCCTCCTTTCCAATCTAGAAGATATGCTTTTATATAATAAAGAACTTGGAAAACTCGCTCAAAACCAAGTTTCACTTTTTGGAGGAATGACAGAAACTTCTGTTCCGGGTTTTAAATTAAAAACAGGTACAAGCGCTACACAAGGAGAAAAATTAATTTGGGAAAAAGAATTATTAGGACTTTATATTTCTGGTCATCCGCTTGATCGAATCAGAGAAAAACTTGAAAAAAGAGATATCAATATAAAAAAGATAAAAGAAGAAATTGGGAATGGTATGCCAGTGACAATTGCCGGAATTATTGAAACAGTAAGACAAGTAATCACAAAGAATAATGAGCGTATGGCATTTATAAAAATTTCTGATTTGACTGACTCTATAGAAGCAGTGGTTTTTCCTAGTGTATTCAAAAATTCAATTGAAACTTTTGTCCCTGAAAAATGTATCGCCTTAACTGGGAAAGTCTCTCTCCGCAACGGCGAAAAGAGCATCATCATCGAAGGAGTGAAAGAAGTCTAAAATAATTAATTATACAAAGACATAGCTTTATCTTTCCCTTCGGTAAAGATTGTTTCAAGTGCTTCGGCTACTTTTTTTGAAAGTTTTTTGAGCTCTTTTAATTCTGGTTCTTTATATTTTCCTAACAAGAATTTAAGCATCGCTTCCTCCCCTTTTGGTTTTTTTATTTTCCCTGACAGAGTCGCAGGAGCAATGCCTATTCGAATGCGCACAAATTCACGTGATTTTAATTTCTTGATTATTGATTCCAACCCATTGTGTCCACCAGAACTTCTGTCATAAGAAATTTTCATCTTTCCTATTGGCAAGTCTACATCATCATAAATAACAACAATATCTTTTAAATTTAATTTATGTTTATCTTTAACATGCGCTACCGCAATACCTGAATTATTCATAAAAGTTGTGGGTTTAATATATTCAGTTGGTTTACCTCCAATTGAATCTTTATAAAAAAGTAATTTTGTTCCATTAGCAGGCTTCCATTCAACCTTATTACCCAAAATAAAATCAAGCATAATCCATCCGGTATTATGTCTTGTTCCCTCATACTCACTTCCTGGGTTTCCTAAACCAACAACTAATTTCATAATTAAGATAATAACACAATAAAACTTTGTCCTCAATTATATTACCCAACAAAAGACCCTATTGTGTCAAGGAATATTTGTGATAAAATAGTCAAATGGAAAATCAAAAAAAGTCTAATTGG
>JBAWYA010000052.1:0-5715 GCA_037143815.1 bacterium
AGGCAGTAAATTGCCAATAAAGGTAAGAATTATTTCTCGAGTTCATAAACAATAAATAAAATGAAAAACAAGAAAGAAAATTTTAAAAATGTAAGCAAAGATGAGTTAAACAAAAAACTTGCTATTTTACGTGAAAATGTAAGAGTTATAAGGTTTAAGGCTGAAGGTTCAAAGTCAAAGAATGTTAAAGAGACTTTAGTTTTAAAGAAAGATATAGCTCGAATATTAACGGAATTAAATAATAAAAAAGATACAAGTAAGAAAAAATAATAATATATGGTTAAGAAAATAAAACAAGAAAATAAGGAAAACAAAGGTAATGTCTTAAAGGGTGTGGTTGTTGGAGATAAAATGGATAAGACCGTTGTTGTTTCTGTTTCTAGATTTATTAAGCACCCATTATATGGTAAATTTTACAAAGTAAGCAAGAAATACAAAGCGCACGACGAAGACAATAAATACAAGATAGGTGATAATGTAGAGATTGTTGAAACAAGACCAATTTCAAAAGATAAGCATTTTAAAGTTATAAGTAAATAAATTTTATGATTCAATCAGGAACATGGGTAAAAATAGCAGATAACACTGGAGGCACCGTAGGTAAGGTGTTTAAGATTTTAGGATCTTCCAAAAAAAGATATGCTTCTTTGGGTGAGTTGGTGATCATTACAGTCAAGGTGGCAAGTCCAAGAAAGGGAGTAAAGAAAAAGGATGTGCATCAAGCTGTGATAGTACGTACCAGAAGTGCTTTTAGAAGATTAGATGGATCTTATATTCGTTTTGATGATAATGCTGTAGTTATTCTTGAAAAAGGTAAGCTTGATCCAAAAGCTGGACGTGTATTCGGACCGATTCCAAGAGAATTAGCTGAAAAGGGATTTCAAAAAATAATTTCTTTAGCACAAGAAGTAATTTAATAAGACTCTAGGCAAGACCTAACATGTTAGGTCTTGCCTAGAGAACAAAATAAAAGATAACAAAATGAAAATAAAAAAAGGAGATGAAGTAGTTATAATAACAGGTAAGGATAAAGGCAAAAAAGGCAAGATTGTCAATGTATTAGTCAGTGAGAATAAAGTCATTGTCGAAGGAGCTAATATGATGAAGAAACATCAACGTCCAAGGAAATCAGGGGAGAAAGGAACGATGAAAAGTATCGAAATGCCAATACATGCCTCAAACGTTAAAAAAATAGCTTAAATAAATTATAATGAAACATTTAACTACAAAAGAAAAAGAAGTAAAAGCATTCGAAACAATGAAGGGTGTTTTTAATTATAAGAATGTTATGGCTGCACCAAGAATGCAAAAGGTTGTGGTTAATGTCGGCACAGGGACAGCTATCAAGAAAGATAAGAATAAAAATGATTCTATCTCTCTTCGTTTAGCAAAGATCGTTGGTCAAAAACCAACAACAAGAGGTTCAAAACAATCAATTGCGTCTTTCAAAACAAGAAAAGGTGATCCTATTGGAATTGTTGTGACATTGCGTGGTAAAAGAATGGATGCTTTTTTGGAAAAGCTTATCAACATTGCTCTTCCACGCACAAAAGATTTTCGTGGTATCACACGTACTTCAGTAGACAATATCGGCAATATGACTATAGGCATAAAAGAACATACCATATTTCCTGAAACAGCTGATGAAGATATAAAAGATGTTTTTGGTATGTCTATTACTCTTGTTTCTACAGCATAAAATAAAAAAGAAGGCACGACCTTTTTTGAACTCTTAGGTATTCCTTTCAAGAAATAAAAATTTAGTGTACAATACTTCTATGAGTGAAGAAGTAAACACTATGAATAATTCAGAAATAGATGAAGCCTTAAAAGAATTTGAGGCAAAATCTAATGCGGGGCAAATGTCAAAAGATACTTTTAATAGTGCTAAAGTGTATGAAGTTCCCCAAAAAGATACAGGTGATATAAGGTTTGAAACTGATAGTTATAAAACGGTGAGTTCTCCATACAAAGTAGTCGTCCCTAAAATGATTAATTTAATTATGAAATTATCTGGTGGGGCGATTAAAGAACAAAAACAGGCAGAATATATTCTTGCTGGCCTTGCATTATTAATGTTTTTAACTTCTCTTTATTTCTTTTTTAGATAATAAAGTATAATCATCATATGATTAAATTTATTCACAAAAAGCGTCTTTATTTAGATGATAAGGTTGATAAGATTATTATCTATTATAATGTTTTGGATGTCTTTATGAGTATTGTTCTCTTGTCTTTAATTACTTTTTTTATACATGATTATCTCTATCATGCATTAAATCAGTCTCATAATAATGTCGATTCATGTGTAAATCAACAATCTTAAAAAGATCAAGGTCTTTAGTTGTTTTCCACCACACAAATACTTTAGGAACCATTTTATTTGACTAATTGTGTTCAATTTGCTAGTATAAAAAAGTCTAGAAATAGATTGATCTGTGTTTCTTCTTAAGGCTTAAAAGCCTATTCTGTTTTACTCAGGGTAAAGTTTTAAGAAAATACACAAGATATCTCTATAGATAGGTATTATTTTATTTATGGCAAAAACATCAGTTAAAGCTAGAGCTTTAAAGAAACCAAAGTTTAGTACTCGGCAGAAAAACCGATGTTTTCGTTGTGGCCGAGGTAATGGTTTTATGAGGGATTTTGGAATATGTCGTATTTGTTTTAGAGAATTAGCAAATGAAGGAATGTTACCAGGTGTTCGTAAATCAAGCTGGTAATAATTATGAAATAGCGCTTTAGGCGCTCAAAGCGCCTAAAGCGCTATCACAAACAAAAAATATGGATTCAATTTCAAATATGTTAATAGTAATGAAGAATGGTAGCCTTGCAGGTAAGGCGACTGTATCTTTTCCATATTCTAAAATAAAAAATGCTATTGCGGAATGTTTAAAGAAAGAAGGTTACATTTCTAGTATTTCTAAAAAGATTAAGAACAATCAGCCAATCCTTGAAGTTGGATTAATCTATAAAGATGAAAATCCAAGAATTTCTGAGGTAGAAAGAGTATCAAAACAATCTCGACGTGTTTATTTTGGAATGAAAGATATTCACAAAGTTCGAAATGGATCTGGATTGCTTGTGCTTTCCACACCAAAAGGAATTTTATCAGGCAAAGACGCCAGACATGAACAAGTGGGCGGGGAAGCATTATTTATGATATGGTAAGAATAGTTAAAAATAAAATTTTATGTCAAGAATAGGAAAACAAGAAATAGATATACCAGCAGGAGTAAAAGTCACACGCAGTGAGTCTTCTTTGGGCCCTGTTTTGACAGTAGTGGGTCCAAAGGGTACACTTTCTAAAAATTTTAGAAATGATATTACTATCGCTATTACTGACAAAGTTATAAATTTGAATATCAAGAGAAATGATAAATTTTCTAAATCTCTTTGGGGTACTTATGCTTCACACATAAAAAATATGATTGCTGGAGTACAGACTCCATATCAAAAGAAATTGATTTTGGAAGGTGTCGGATACAAATCTGAAGTAAAGGGTAAAGAATTTCATTTTGCTTTAGGATTTTCTCATCCAGTTGTTGTAAAAATTCCTGACACCATCACTGCTACTGCTGATAAAAACAATATTACAATTACAGGAATCGACAAAGAGCTAGTTGGAAGTTTTACTGCTTCCATAAGAGCTTTAAAGAAAGGTGAGCCTTATAAGGGTAAAGGTATGCGTTATGAAGGTGAAGTTATTAGACGCAAGCAAGGCAAAAAGACAGTTTAGTCATTAAATTTATAAAGAATATGCAAAATAAAACTGAAAAAAGAATAAGATTAAAGGCTAAAATAAGATCAAAAATAAGCGGAACCAAAGAACGCCCAAGATTTTCAGTTTTCAAGTCTAATAAATTTATCTATGCTCAGATTATTGATGATCAAACAGGCAAGACTCTTACTCAAGCTAGTGACCTGAAAATAACAAAAGGCACAAAGACCGAGCGTGCAAAAGAAGTCGGTAAAATGGTAGCACAAGCTTGCAAAGGTGCAAAAATAAGCAAAGTTGTTTTTGATCGTAATGGATTTAAGTATACAGGAAGAATAAAATTAGTAGCAGACGAAGCAAGAGCTGGGGGATTAGTATTTTAATATATAAAAAAATGGAAAAAGGTAAAGAAAATGTAAATAGTAAAAAAGGTGGAAATCGCAGGAGTTCATCTTTTGGACGAACAAAACCAGAATTTGATCAAAAAATTCTCAATATTCGTCGTGTGACTAGAGTCGTGGCTGGAGGACGAAGATTTTCTTTTAGTGTTGCGTTAGTTGCTGGAGATAAAAAAGGATCTATTGGTTTAGGTCTAGGAAAAGCTGGAGATACTGCTCTTGCAATCAATAAAGCTGTCAGAAATGCAAAGAAAAATATGGTTAGATTGAATTTAACAAAGACTATGTCTATTCCGCATGAGCTTTCAGCTAAATTTTCAAGTTCAAAGGTAAGACTTATTCCAAACAAGGGTCGTGGACTCGTAGCAGGTTCGGTAGTTCGCGATATAATAAAAATGTCTGGCATGAAAGATATAACAGGGAAAATTATATCTAACAGTAAGAATAAATTAAACAATGCTAAAGCTGTTATGGGAGCACTTTCAGTTATTTCTTCAAAATACGCAAAACTTATACCAGTAGAAAATACTATTATTGTAAATAATAAAGAAGTTGTAGCTCCTGAAGTTGAAAAAGGAGAATAAATTTTATGCAAATACATGATTTAAAAAGAATTCATAAGAACAAGAAAGATCGAATCGTTGGTCGTGGAGGTAAACACGCCAAGACTTCTGGTCGTGGAGGTAAAGGTCAGACAGCTCGTTCAGGCAACAAGCGTCGCCCAGAGCTTCGTGACATCATAAAAAGATTGCCAAAGAATCGGGGATATCAGTTTAAGTCTATTCAAAAAGCTTTTATTCTAAAAGGTGGTCAGGTGCCTTTGAAAGGTGAAAAGTTTTCAGAAATTCGCAAGCGTCTTTCACTAAAAGGAAAGAAATTAGTTCTAAAATAGAATTTATGCAAAATTTTTTAAATAAAATGAAATTAGTCTGGACAGACATTACATTAAGAAAGCGTGTGATGTTTGTTCTTTTCGTTTTAGTAGTTTTCAGATTACTTTCCGCTATTCCTATTCCGGGTATTGATACTTTAGAGCTCAATCGTTTTCTTTCCAATAATCAACTTTTTGGTATTTTAAATATATTTTCTGGAGGTGGACTTTCCACTCTTTCTATAATTATGCTTGGTGTTGGTCCATATATCACTAGCTCGATTATAATGCAACTTTTGACTATAATGGTTCCTGCTTTAAAGAAAATCTATCATGAAGAGGGTGAGGCTGGTAGAAAAAAGTTTACTCAATATTCACGTTTACTTACTATTCCTTTAGCTGCAGTTCAAGGTTTTGCCCTTTTAGCAATACTCGAAAATCAAAATATTTTAGTTAATTTAACGGCTTTTGATAGAGTTACAAATTTAATTATTGTTATTGCTGGAACAGTGTTATTGACATGGATAGGGGAGCTCGTATCTGAATTTGGTATCGGCAATGGTGTGTCTTTGATAATCTTTGCAGGTATTGTTTCTCGACTTCCTTCAGTGGTTAGTCAGTTTGTTTTTAAATATATTTATCCATCGTTTGACCCGAGTATTTTGCCTACATTGATCGGTTTTGTTGCATTTGGACTTATAGTTATCGCGGGAATTGTTCTTGTCACT
>JBAWYA010000053.1:0-5557 GCA_037143815.1 bacterium
GTGCTGGTTCATCAAAACAAGGGAAAGCACGTCTAGCATTTGTCGGTTCGAATTGTGACGTTGCTATGTGATATTCTTTTTCTAAAATAGTGTATTTGCTTCTATAAAATCCACGCATTTTGTCATTCAATATTCCTTTGAATACGAGGGTGAGTTTTATGTTTTTATTTTTTTGGATAACTTTTGGAAAAGTAAATGTCGCTGTTTCGTTTGTTTCGTTATAAGAAATTTTTGCAAATATTTTATTTTGTGAAAGTTCGACTTCCGCTGTCTCAATTTCAATTTCCTTTGAGTGCAAGGTCAATGTTTTAGTTGATTTTAAAGTAGATAGAGTTATTGTTTCAACACCTTCAAAAGTAAAATTATCTAAATCGGGTTTTAATTGGATGTCGTATTCTATTGGAACAACATTTTTTGATAGTCTGATGTTTTTTATTTTCATATTTCTTAGTATATCTTTTTTTGCTAAAAATGCTAATATATAAAGGTGGAAAAAGAAACTTATAATATAAAAACGGCAGGTTTTGAGGGGCCTTTTGGGGTACTTTTAGATCTGATAGAAAAACATAAACTTTTCATTAATGATGTATCTCTCGCATCTGTTACTGAGGATTACATAAATTATATGAATAAATTGGGTGGATTAAATTCTTTTAGTCCAGCTGAAATTTCTAGTTTCATTATTGTAGCTTCGACACTTATATTGATTAAATCTAGATCACTTTTACCAAATTTAAATCTAACACCAGAGGAGGAAGGTGATATACGCAATTTAGAGGATAGACTTCGTTTGTATGAAATTTTTACGAAGTTGGGAGTGAATGTAAAAAATATTTTTGGAAAAGAAATGATTTTTGTGCCATTAGAAAGAAAGAGTGAAGTCATTGTATTTTTGCCAGATGATAGAATTACTAGAGACAATATGATGACTTTTGCAAAGAATGTTTTAGGATCAATGCCTAAAAAAATATTTTTGCCTGAAGTAGAAGTAAAAAAAGTTATAAGTATTGAGGAAATGATTGGTAAATTGACTGAAAGAATACAAAGTTCTATACAAACAAGTTTTAGAAATTTTACAGGTAAAGCGACGACTCGCGAGGAAAAAGTGTTTATGATTGTGGGATTTCTGGCTATGTTGGAGCTCGTCAGAAATGGGATATTGGATGTTGTACAAGAAAATAATTTTGCCGATATTATTATTAGTAAGCAAGAACAAATTAAAGAAAATTTGTAAAATAAAATTTTATGGAATTAGAAAAGAAAATTGAGGCATTATTGTTTTGGAAAGGTGAGTCGATAAAGCGAAGGAGGCTTGCGGAAATTTTTAATGTAAAAGACGAAGAAATTTCTGAAGCATTAGAAAAATTTAAAAAAACATATGAAGGAAGAGGAATAGTTCTCATGGAAAAGGATGATGAAGTTATGTTAGGCACAGCGCCAGAATTGGCAAGCCTTATTGAAAATTTACAAAAAGAAGAATTGAATAAAGAACTTTCAAAAGCAAGCTTGGAGACATTATCTATTGTTTTATATAAAAATGGAGTGAGTCGTGCTGAGATTGATTATATAAGAGGAGTCAATTCTAGTTTTACATTAAGAGCTTTATCTATTCGTGGACTTGTAGAAAAAACCACAGATCCAAAGGATAGTAGGCGTTATATTTATAGACCAAGTTTTGAATTATTATCGTATTTGGGTATAAAGTCCGTAGAAGAATTGCCTGATTATAACGAGGTTAATAGTTCTATCAATATTGCAGCTAAAAATTTAGAGGAAGAGACGAAAAAGGAGGAAGAAGAGAAAAAAGATGAAATTATATGACGTCAACAAAATCTGCTATCGCAGAGAATGTAACAAGATTGTTAGTATATCATATATGATACACTAAGGAATTTTTTAAAAATGATATGGAATACAAAAGTGAAAATAAAATATGCCAAAATTGTAGAAAGGATTTCACGATAGAATCGGATGATTTTGGATTTTATGAAAAGATCAAGGCTCCACCACCAACTTTTTGCCCTGAGTGTAGACGAATTAGACGTTTCGCTTTACGCAATGAACGAGTTTTATATAAACGTATTTGTGATCTTTGTAAAAAAGATATCATTTCTATGTATGACAAATCTGCATTTTTTCCTGTATATTGTCGTGATTGTTGGTGGAGTGACAAATGGAATCCGCTTGATTATAGTAGGGAATATGATATGACTAGGAATTTCTTTGAACAATATAAAGAATTTTCTAATACTGTTCCTAGGGTGGCTTTATTTCAAAGAAATGTAATTAATTCTGATTATTCAAACATGGTTGGAGAGTCTAGAAACGTTTATTTATCAATTTCAGTTGTAAAAAATTCTGAAAATGTTTTTTATTCAAAATTTGTAGATAAATCGACTGATATTGTCGATAGTTTAAATATAAAAGAAGGACAAGGTTTATATGAAAATATTGAAGGACAAAGTAATTATAATTCACAATATCTTTTATTGTGTAGAAGTTGTGTAGATTCTTATTATTTAGTTGACTGTGTAAATTGTAGTAATTGTTTTATGTCAAATAATTTACGTAGTAAACAATTTTGTATTCGCAATGAACAATATACAAAAGAAGATTATTTTAAAGAATTAGAAAAATTAAATTTTAAAAGTAGAATCTCGCGTGAAGATTTATTTAAAGAATTTGTTGAGATAAAGAAAAAAGCTATTTACCGTTTTGGTAATATTATCAAATGTATTGATGTGACAGGTAATAATCTTTTGAATGTAAAAAATGGTAAAAATTGTTTTGAAGCTTATAGTGTGGAGAATGCAAAATATTGCTATAGAGTTTTTGACTCGAAAGACTATATGGATGTTGATTATGGTGGTTGGTCGGAATTGCTTTATGAATATGTAACTGGTGCCTTGAGTTATTATAATGTTAAATTTTCTAGTGCTGACTTTGATTCTGTCAGAAATTCTGAATACACAGAATCATGCAGAAACTGTAATAATGTTTTTGGATGTATTTCACTTACTGGTACAGAAAATGCAATCTTTAACAAAGTCTACTCTAAAGAAGAGTTTACTAAATTACGATTGCAAATAATTGAACAAATGAATTCTATGCCTTTTATAGACAAAAAAGGAAGAATTTATAAGTATGGAGAATTTTTTCCAATAGAATTGTCTCCATTTGCTTATAATGAAACATTAGCTCAAGAATTTTTTCCTATTACGAAAGAGGAGGCAGATGAAAAAGGTTATCCATGGCGTGAAAAAGAAAAAAAGAATTTTAATATTACTATCACTGCTAAAAAAAGCCCTGACAATATAGAAGATGTAGATGAAAATATTTTAAAAGAAGTTTTAGGATGTGCCCATGAAGGAAAATGTGATCATCAATGCAATTTTGCTTTTCGTTTAACTGATTATGAGTTAAAGTTTTATAAAAAACACAATATTCCGTTACCTATTTTGTGCCCTAATTGTCGTTATTATGAGAGATGTAAAGCTATGCCAGCATTAAAATTATGGAAGAAAAATTGTATGAGAAAGGGATGCCAAAATAAATTCGAGACTAGCTACGCTCCAAACCGACCTGAAATAGTTTTTTGTGAACGTTGCTATCAACAAGAAGTTTATTAAAATCAGCTCCGACGTTTTAGTCGGAGCCCCGACCAATGCGTCGGGGCAAGAAGTTTATTAGAGGCACTCTGGATTTATAGCTAAAACATAATCATTAATTAAATCAAACGAGGAAACATATTCATCTCCTAAAAATCCTTTTATATCTTTATCTTCTATTAAATTTTTATATTCTTCTGTGAAATTCTTTGAAAGTGGTAGATAAGACCAATGCCATTTTTCTTCATTATAGCCAGTCGGTCTGTAGTCATCTTTTATATTGTATACCTGACAAAATCCAAATAATGGAGCATTTATTTTAAGCCATTCATATTGTTTTATTCCTTCTTTTGTATCAAAATAATTAGGATTTACTCCATTTATATCTATGTCTGTACCCCAATGATGGCGAGACGTTCCAGGGGCGGCGCTGTATTCTAGAATTTTTTCAAATCTTTCTTGTCCATCTTTTATACTTTTTGACAAATCTTTTCCGTCCACAAATGTTACTCCCGTCCATTTATTATTCCAAAGATTTTTTTGATAATCAAAATTTCTAGTAGCAGAAACTATATGTAAATTCACATTATCAAGTAAGGCAGATTTTTCCATTTTTAAAAAAGCTGTATATGTTTCTTTTCTTGTATAAATTTTAATTCCACCTAAAGTATATTTATCTGGTATTCGAATAAAATCATTTCTTTTTGCTGGTTCAAATTTGCCAGTTAAATAGTTTTTTTCCGCTACTTCTTTAATGATTTGTTCTTCTTTTAAAAGCTTCTGGTGGTTTTCTTCTTCTTCTTTTTGCTGTCTTAGTTGCAAGAAATTTTTTGTAAAATATGGTGTAAATATAAGATATACAAAAAGTAGTAATAAGATAGATAAAGTAATATTTAAAATATTTTTTTTCACTTGAAAACAATAACATATTAGTGTATTTTAATCAAAAAAATGTTATATTGGCTGTATGTATTTGAGTTTGATTAAAATTTTCATACCTACAATGGTGGCTTTCTTTTTGGGGCTATCTCTTACACCAATTGCTACACATTTTTTTTATAAATATAAAATGTGGAAGAGATATTCTAGAAATATTGATAAAACTTCTTCAGATTTTGCAAAAATACATAATGAAAAAGAGGAATTAAAAACGCCACGTGTTGGAGGCATAATAATCTGGGTTTCTGTTTTAATTACCGTCCTTGTTTTTTATCTTTTGTCAGTTTTATTTCCATCTGCAAGTACTGAGAAAATTAATTTCTTAAGTCGCAGTCAAACTTTAATACCACTTTTTACTCTTATTGTTGGATCTTTGATTGGACTTTTTGATGATTTTATTCAAATTTATGGAGCAGGTAAAATTGCTCATGATGATAAATCTTGGCGTAAATGGAAAGTAGTTCTTGTTACATTCGTGTCCCTTTTAATTGGTCTTTGGTTTTTTTATAAATTGGGCATAGATTCAATTAATATTCCATTTGTTGGAGATATTAGTGTTGGTATTTTAATTATTCCATTTTTTATAATAGTTGCTTTGGCTACTTTTTCTGGGGGAGTTATTGATGGAATAGATGGACTTTCAGGAGGTGTTTTGGCTTCTATTTTTGCAGCATATTCAGTAATAGCTTATGCCAACAATCAAATAGACATAGCGGCCTTTTCAGGAGTTATAACTGGAGCGACGTTGGCATTTCTTTGGTTTAATATTCCACCAGCTAGATTCTATATGGGTGAGACTGGTATTATGGGGCTTACTATCACTCTGGCGACGTTGGCATTTTTGACTGATTCTGTTTTAATTCTTCCTATTATAGCAATGCCTTTAGTTATTTCATCTTTATCTGTTATTTTACAATGATATGAACAAAAAACATAATCCAACTTACGCTCTGGTTTATTCATTAATATCATTTTCTCAATTATAAACATTGCATAGTCTTTACTCGCAG
>JBAWYA010000054.1:0-5331 GCA_037143815.1 bacterium
TGAAAAAACAAATCTAAATCCCCTTTCGTAACCATATCTTTTACATCTCCCCATTTTGAAATACGCTCAAAAATAATTGGAACAAGTTTTGTGTTGCGCATATTTTCTGGCAAACATTCCAAAATATTTTTCTCAGTCTCTTCATGGGAAAGTAATTTCATATGTTCTTTATTTGTCCAATTTAATTTATCGTCACTCCATTTTGCCCCAGAACGCTGAATTTTAGTCAAATCAAAAACCTTTATTAGCTCATCTCTCGTATATACTTCTTTTTCTCCACCAGGATTAAAACCAAGAAATGCCAAATAATTTATCATTGTATCTGGCAAATATCCCTCTTCTTTATAATCTAAAATATCTTTTGCACCGTCACGCTTACTGAGTTTCTTTGTTCCAAGAGTTCCTAATATTGGAGGTGTTGTTACAAAAAAGGGTGGTTTGACACCAAGAGCTTCATATACAGATAAAAATTTAGGAGTAGAAGATATAAATTCTTGTCCTCGAACGACATGGGTTACGCACATTTCAATATCATCTACTATGTGCGCAAAATTATAAGTCGGATATCCATCACTTTTAATTAAAATAAAATCGTCTAAAGCTTCTGGGCCTGCCGAAAGTTCTCCCCAAGTAATGTCATTCCATACAGTTTTTTTTATTTCTGAGACTTTAAATCGAAGTGGCTTGGTGCCATCCCAAATAGAAAAATTCTCAGGCCCGCCTAGACTAGTCGAGGCGGGCCTATGTTCACGATACAAAAAAGGTTTTTTTTCTAATTCAGCTTTTTGCCTAAAATCTTCAATCTCTTTTTCTGTATAAGGATCAGCGTATGCTAAACCTTTATCTATAAGAATAGATGCGTATTTTTTATATAATTCTAATCTCTGTGATTGAATATATGGCGCATAAGGACCACCAATGTCCGGTCCTTGATCCCAATCCAAACCAAGCCATTTTAAAGATTTCTTAATATGTTCAATGGAACCTTCAACTTCCCTCTCTTTGTCTGTATCTTCAATGCGTAAAATAAATTGCCCATTATTTTTCTTTGCTAAAAGCCAAGCGTAAAGAGCAGTTCTAACATTACCAACATGTATAAAACCTGTAGGTGAAGGCGCAAATCTTGTTACTACTTTATTTTCTGACATAATGCTATTTTAGCATTTATTTAGAAAAATGAGGAGTAAAATTTTAAGTTAAAAATTATTATATAGATTTCAACATCTTCTCCTTGGTCTTCGCCCCCACGACACCATCAGGAATAAGACTATGAGCCTTCTGCCATTGTTTGATAATAGCAATAGTCTTTAGACCTAGTTTGCCATCAATGGTTAAATTAAGTTTAAGAATATTATTCAAGAAGCGTTGAAGTTCTTTTACTGGTTCACCTGTACTTCCATTCTTAAGAGTTGTGGTGCCGAAGTTGTAAGTTGTAGATACTGTGTTTGTAGAAGGAATAATAGGTGTAGTTATTGGAGGAGTGTTTACTGCAGGAGGAGTAATAGTTCTAATTATGGGTGGTACTCCATGACGTATGATTTTTGAAAAGGTGGCTGAAATGGTGTGAGTTGTTGTGACGTTGGTGAAAGTGTAAGAAGTAATTGCTCCTTGAGAGACGCCATCAACTAGAACATCTGATATTTTATAGTTACTATCTGGAGTTATGGTATATGTTTGATCTGAACCATAGTTCACAGAAATGGAACCTGAGGGAGAGATTGTGCCATTTGAGCTTGTGGAAGAAGTTATTGCAAAAGTATTAATAGTCCACTGAGCATATACAGTGATATCTGCAACAACTGCAGTGCTTCCTGTGAATGCGATGCCTGAACCATTAGCTATAGTGTTCCAGCCAGAGAACGTGTAACCTATTTTTGTTGGTGCTGTTGGTAATATTACTGTTGTATTGTAATTAGTTGTTATTGATGTTGGACTTGCTTCTACATCACCACCGTTTTTATTGAAGGTGGCTGTGTGGGTGTCTATTGAAAAGGTGGCTGAAATGGTGTGAGTTGTTGTGACGTTGGTGAAAGTGTAAGAAGTAATTGCTCCTTGAGAGACACTGTCAACGAGCACATCGACTGTGTGATAATGAGTGGCGGGAGTGATAGTGAAAGATGGGGAGGCGCCATCATTTACTGAAGTGGCATCAGAGGGAGAAATGAAACCGTTAGCTCCAACAGTGGCTGTGATGGTGTGAGGGGTGGTGGCTAGAGTGCCGTTATTGTAGAGTTTAACTACAGAAGAATCAAAACCACTAGTATACGCCCTAAAAGGTGTACCCCATGATACTGTGCTGTATCCGGCAATGTATATATTTCTATATGAGTCTAATGCCGCAGAAAAAGCAATATCAGAACCAGTACCTCCTAGAAAGGTGCTCCATAAAAGCGTACCATTTGTATCTATCTTTGTAGCGTAAGCATCATTTCCAGATGTATATGCACGTATAGGTGAGCCCCATGCAGTGTCAGTCCACCCCACTGCATAAGAATTACCATCATCATCTACCGCTAATGATCTGCCAAAATCAGTTCCGGCTCCTCCTATAAAAGTATTCCAAAGTAAGATACCGCTAGCATCTAACTTTGCAACCTCAGCATCATTTCCTACTGAGAATGCTCTCACGGGTGTACCCCAAGTAGCATTAGATCTTGCGGAAACATATATATTACCATTTTTATCAAGTCCAGTTCCAAAACAATATTCTGCACCAGTACCACCTAGGAATGTATTCCAAACTAAATTACCTGTATTATCAACTTTGGCCACAAGCAAATCTACTCCAGAAGAATATGCTCTGACTGGAGATCCCCAAGTAGCATCACTGCTACCACAGATATATGTGTTACCATTCGTATCGGTAAATGCTCCGCTAATTAAACTATCAGTGCCAGTGCCGCCAATAAAAGTGTTCCAGATCATGGTACCCGTCGTATTATCTAGTTTTGCGATGAAATCATCCGTACCAGAAGTATATGCCCTTACAGTAGGAGATCCCCACGCTGATGGACTCGTACCGCTTAAATATATATTTCCTACACCATCTAAACCGATAGAAGGAGCTCCAGCTCCACTATCATTACCGTTACCTCCTAGAAAAGTATTCCAAAGTAGATTACCGTTAGTATCAAGTTTTGCTACAAATGCATCAATACTTAAAGTATATGCTCTTACCGGAGTTCCCCATGTATTAGGACTTAATCCACCAACATACACATTTCCACTACCATCAACGGCAATCCAATATCCGTAATCATCACCAGCAGCACCTAAAAATGTATTCCAAAGTAGATTACCAGCAGGATCTAATTTTATTACCTGTGCGTCGAAGCTAGACGTGTATGCACGTATAGGTGAACCCCACGTAACTGCACTATATCCTGTCGCATATATATTTCCACTTTTATCTAATACAATAGACGCCACATAATCATTCGCAGTTTCTCCATAAAACCCATTCCACGTATAAGTCGGATCGATGACGACAGGGACATTAGGAACGTAATTACCGAGAGCAAAGCCTACTTCATTTTGGGATTTGACGGTATAGGATACAGATACTGGATTCTTTTTGCCATCTATTATCTGCCAAGCTATAGGGGCGGATTCGGTAATAGTACCGGTATCGTAAGAAATGGAGAGATTATTATTTTTATCTAGAGATACTGGGCGATTATACTTAAGTCTTATGCTGTCTGCTAATGCATTTGGCTGATTTAGATTAACATAGTAGGTACTCTTCATTAATGAACCCTTCTCTGCTTCATATACTATGTCTATACCATTCCAGGCATTAGTGTAGGTAACTTTAGTAAGTGGTGTACTGGAGGCTGGAGATACACTATTTGCTTTATCTGATTTAGGACTTACATTATTTGAATTAATAAAATTTACACGGAGCATATGATCGTAGAAGCTACATATACCCCATCACTTGTGAAGCCTATAATACTATTAGCTGAGGTGAACTGGAGGAGCGAAGGAGTGACGACGGGAACAGAATTAATTTCATTATTATTTGCTTTAACAAAGGAGAATAATACTAGAATAAAGGCAAAACAAAAGAGAGGTATTAAATACTTTGCTTTAATTATTTTATTCTTTGAAACATCTTTTATATATCTCGGTATTATCTTAAAAAATCCAAACAAAAACCCCCTCATCTTTGTAGCACCAAGAATACGATTAAATTTAGGCATAATATTTATTTATTAATTAATTTATAATCTAAATTCAATATTATTGAACCATACAAAATAATTTGGGTATAGACGAATCTGTATTTTATATGTTTCTTGTACTTAAATTATACTAAAGCACAACTTTCTACGTAAACTGTTTAGCATCTATTTCTCATGACTCAAAACTATATCCACCAATGCATGAGCTATCTTCATCGCAGCGTCAGGTTTTGCAAAAGCTTTAGCACTCTGCGACATAAGCTCATAGCTCTCTTTGTCTTCTATTATCCTTTCAATTTCTGAACTTAAAATATTGGCAGTCATATTCATCTCTTCAATCACACTACAAGCTCCAATTCGGGCATAATTAAAAGCGTTTTTCTTTTGATGATCTTCATTTGTTTTTGTTATAGGTATTAAAATAGATGGTATTCCCCAAGATGCTATTTCAAAAAGCATTGAACCAGCTCTAGAAATAACTATAGCCGACGCACCAGCAGCCATTTTTATAGCTAAAGGATTAAGAAAAGCCATAGAAAAATATCTTAATTTATTTGGATTATCACCCAAAATAACTTCAGCTCTTTCGGTAACAATCTTAAAATTATTAACACCAGTCTGATGTATAATCTGAAAATTCTCAACCAATCTTGGTAGTGCATCTAATATAGTATTATTTATAATCTCTGCGCCCTGAGAACCCCCTAGAACCAAAATAACTGGAATATTTTCCTCTAATTTAAAATATTCTAAAGCTTCTCTACGAGGAGCAGGATTTTCTATTTCAATCCTTATCGGCTGTCCTGTGCAGGCGACTTTTCCTTTTGGAAAATAATCAGCTGCTTCTGGAAAAGAAACAGCGATTTTTCTAGCAAAATGACCAGCCCATTTATTTACTCTACCAGGAGCAGAATCGGATTCATGGATAACAACAGGGATACGCCATATTCTAGCAGCAAGAATTGTAGGAAATGAAGCATAGCCACCTTTACCAAAAACAACATCTGGATAAATTGAAAACATTTTATAAACTGCATTTATTGAACCAAAAAAAACTTTAAAAATATCAATAAAATTTAAGAATAAATTCTTCAAAGAAAAATTAACACGCATCTTGCCAGTATTAATCTCTTCATATAAAAGTCTA
>JBAWYA010000055.1:0-5313 GCA_037143815.1 bacterium
ATTATGAAGGAATTAAACTTAAAGAAAATTGTATATTTGAACTCTTTATAAAATTTGAAATTGGTAAACTAACTTGTTTAAAAGCAATAGTATTCTCCAACGATTGACGAAATAAAAGCAAAATTTCACGAGAAGTCGCATTACCTTGAATATTTACGCTTTTATTTTGTAATTGTTTATTATCAGAATTATTTTCATAATAAACACTGGTTATCTTAACATTGGGTATTTTTTTTAAAATAATAGCATTTATTATTTTTTCTGAAATATTAAATTTATTACTTTCAGCATTCTCAACTAAACTCAACCTACCATCTAGATCTTTAATTACTGAAAGAGTCTCCTTATCAATACTAGGTATTGGCTCATTTTTTTGTTCCTGTAATTTAACATCAATGATATTATTTATCTCTAAAGAGACAAAATACGAAGGTAAAATAGAAATAAAAGCAAAAAAAATAGAACCACCCACAACCATCAATAACAAAACAATCAGTTTATAATGAAAAACTCTGACAATTCTTTTCTTTTCTTCTTTTGGAATTAAATTAATCATAATCAATTACCATCAAAATCTCTCAAGGCAAGCCCAAAAGCAGCTGCAAATGAAAGTGCCTGTTTAAAATTTATGTCTGGAATATATTTTCCCGTATCTACAATATTAGTCCAAACATTTGCCATTTCTACTGAAATTTTCATACTGACAGCAAAATAATCAACGAGACCTATTAAGTTGGAATCACCGCCACAAAGAATTATCTTTTTGATTGGGGGATTACTCTTACCATCTTCATCTCTATGCGTATGCCAATATAGAAAATGTTTCGCCACTTCATCGCGCAAAATAGAAACGCTATTTAAAAGCACAGGAAATAATTCTTTATTGGGAGTATTTCGCTCTAAACCATATTTTATCTTCATTTTTTCTGCGTCTTTTAAATCTATCTTAAAGTTCTTTGATATAATCTCGTTAAGTGTTTTACCACCTATATCAAGAGTAGAGGTAAACATTATAACACACGAGATATTATAAAAATACCAGTAGTTTTTTCTCCAAAATCAACGATCATATAAGTTTCCAAATTACCCTTTTTTACAACAGCTCTAGCTATAGCGTGTGCTTCGAGCTCAAAAGATTGGACAAATATTTGAGCATTTTTAAAAACAAAAAGGTAATCGTCAATAACATTTTTTGGAATAGTAGCTACTTGAATTTCTAAACTTCGTTCATCTTCTTGAATGATTTCATAATCAAAAATAGCCTCTGATGCTTGTAGTGGTATGTGTTCTTCCAAACCAAGTTCTACACTTTCTGCAATACTTACTAAGCCTGATTTTTCTAATCTAAGTTTAAAAAGATATACTTGCTCTTCTGGTAGAGAAACACGTACCGATCTTAACCCAACTTCTTTTCTAAGTTTTATTAAAATTTCTTCTATCGCTTTTTGATTTTTAATTTTACCAGATTCAATAACACCAGGAGGTATAACAAATTCTCCATGTTTACCAACACGAAGACCTTTCTTTGTATCAACAAGCTCTATAAATTTTAATGATTCATCTCCTAATTCTAAACCAAAAGAAGATACTGCAAAAAAAGAAGGCGCTGGAAATAACCTATAAAAAAATCTATCAAATGAATTCGTAGACATTATTTATATTATATCAATAAACAAGTAGTATAAACAAGTAAATTTGTTCAAAAACAAATATGTTGATGCGTTTCAAATCCATATACACTTCTCTTAATCTACGGCGAATGCTACAATATAAAATATGCAATGGTTTTTTATAGCATTAAGTGCCCCATTCTTATGGGCATTAGTAAATATCTCCGACGAATATCTCGTCACTAAATATTCAAAAGGAAAACATGGCTCTGGTGGTCTTGTACTTTTTTCAAGTTTAATAGGTGTCTTTGCAGCAATATTAATAGGAATATTTACACCAAATGTTTTTATAATACCGATTTTAGACAAAATCCTTTTAATTACGACTGGTGGCATCACTATCGCTTGGATTATTCTTTATTTATTTACCATCGAAATTGAAGACATTTCAGCAATAGCGCCATGGTTTTTAACAATTCCAGTGTTTGGTTATATCCTCGGATATATATTTTTAGATGAAACACTTTCTATTCAACAATTAATAGGATTTATGGTTGTTCTGTTTGGTGTATTGTTAATATCAATAGATTTTTCTGAACAAAAGAAAAAAATAAAATGGCGACCTGCTATATATATGTTGATCTCTTGTCTTTTAGTCGCAATTTCTGGAGTGATTTTTAAATATGTCACCGTTGGAGAACATTTTTGGGTCTCATCTTTCTGGGAATATACTGGACTTGGTGGTTTTGGTATTTTAATCTATATTTTTGTTCCTAAATATCGCAACGAATTTATGTTAATGAATAGAGAAGGTGGTAAAAAAATCTTTACATTAAATTTAGTAAGTGAAATTTTAACAATCATTGGCAATCTTTTAACAAATTACGCTATGCTCCTCGCTCCAGTCGCTATGATTTATCTTGTCAGTAGCTTTCAACCAGCAATCGTCATCTTTTTAACCCTTTTTGCCACAAAATTCTTCCCAAATATCACCACAGAAAACCTTAAAAAGAGTGTTTTATTGCCTAAAATCATTGCAATTATAGTTATGATTGTCGGTAGCGCTATATTGTTTTTATAAAACAAATCCTTGACATTGAGCTATTTATTAGTTATACTACATAGTAGTTTTTTAAAAAGTTCTTTAACAAGAAATCACTTTTAGAAACGAGCTTTTTGAGCCTTACAAAATAACTATCTGTGGGACCTAAAAAGCTCGTTTCTAAGCAGAAACTTGCCGCAACAAAAGTCGTAGCGAATACGACAATCGGAAACAAAAAAATGCAAAACGCAAACCTCCAAGCTCGCATCTTCAGCAAAACAGACTGGGCGAGCTACTACGGTCAGACAGAGAAGTTGGATCCACAGATCGAGGAAATCATGATGAGCACCTGCCCCTTCAATAAGGGCAAGTTGGTGAAGGACACTCACTTCGCCTTCATCGGGATGCCAGCGATCAACGATGAACCATTAACGGTGGCGAAGTGGCTCGAGATCCACCCTGCGGATGGACAACCAAAGTTCTACTTCAACGACAGTCCGTGGCATGTTGGTCAACCACACACGGACATCGCTGTTCTCGAACCGCGATTGTATATCATGCTTCGGGAAATCGTTCCTGGATCAACGAGGAAGACGCCCGAAGAACAGGTGGCGATGTTGCCTCCTGAGTATGAAGTGCCAACGACCATCGCCGAAGTGACGAAAGACATCCTCGTCTATCGGCGCACAGGCAAGCGGTGCAACGGCTCATACTGGGCGGCGTGCTCGGAGCGGACGGTGCAGACTACTCAGGCCAGTGCTGGCCGCGTCTCGTGCGTCGGTCACTTCAGCGAGTTCGGTCTCGATGTCTACGACTGGAGTGGTAACCAGAGCGGCGATGTCGGTGTTGGTGCCTCCCGGAAGATCCTTGTAGTCTAGAGGACTTACTCCTTTTGACTACTTGAGCCTCCGCGCCAATTTTTTTGTGGGGCGCGGAGGCTCTGGGATAAGTGATTCTTATATAAACATAAAATCTTGTCTAAAAAAACAAGTACGAACCATGAGGTCCGTCAGACCTCGTGAAAGCTATGCTTCTCTCGAGGTCTTTCTATTTTTCTTTATTTTTTCTTTGCAATAAGTTAATATATTTATATCTTGCTAATGTAAGTTGGACTATGTGTTCAACTTCGCGAGAAACTCTTCTTTAAGAGACCACCAGAATATTGTCGTTTACGGATGACAATAGTGCGTGGTAAAAGATAGAGATGGAAATTCTTGCTTGTTTTTAGTGAAGTTCTGTTTATACAGATGCTTCCAAATTAAATCTGATATAAGGTTAAGAGTTTCATATCTAAAACAGAGAAAAGAGTATATAAGTTTGTAAAAACAGTAAAACTCAATTCTTGGTGATACGGATGAAAACAAGCAATATACGTTAGGCCAATGCTGGCAACGTCTCGTGCGTCGGTAACTTCAACGAGAACGGTCTCAATGTCAACAACTGGAATGGTAACCAGAACGACAATGTCGGTGTTGGTGCCTCCCGGCACTTCCATTTCTAGAAACACCCTCCAAGCGAGGGTGTTTCGCTTATCTATCTTTTGTGGATTTTATCCACCCTCCAAGCATTTTTCCAATTTCGTCGAGATCGGCCTCTATGATTATGTATGTTTTTGGAGTAATTACCTTTACGTCTTTCATGAGACGAACACAGATTTTTAGGAAATTCAGTTTAACACTGACCTTTTCTAGTGTTGGAAGCTTCTCTATTTTTGATTGCTGGCTCGCCATCAAGATACCTTCCAAGACAGTGATTAAAGTACTCTCACATTTTTGCCACAAGTTGTAGCGATCTTGTTTGGGAACAGTTAAACGAAGTTTATAGAATTCTTTGTACAGGTCGTAAGATTTTTTAATGATTGGTATATCTAGGTCATTCATAAAATGAAAATTTATAAAGATTTATATTGGTTAATAATTTCTCCCGCTTCATTGTTCAAAGCGTGGGATGTATTTAAGTCCGACAAGAAAAATAAACTTGATGTTATGGATTTTGAACTTGAACTCGAAAAGAATATTTTTGACCTTTATCGGGATTTGAGGAATGAAATATACAAGCACGAACCGTATAAGGGATTTTGGATTCATGATCCTAAGTTACGCAGAATTCATAAGGCAACTGTCAGGGATCGTGTTCTTCACCATGCAGTTTTCAGGATATTAAATCCCATATTTGAACCTACTTTTATTCCAAATTCCTTTTCTTGTCGTGTCGGTAAAGGAACACACAAAGGAATGAAAAAAGTCGCCGAAATGCTTCGTATTGTAAGCCAAAATAATACTAGACAGTGTTATGCCTTGAAATGTGATATCAGAAAGTTTTTTGACTCCATCGACCATAATGTTCTTATTAGCATTCTTGATAAGAAAATAAAAGACGAAAAAGTCATGAATCTTATGCACAAAATTATCGGAAGCTTTGAGACAAAAAGACGAAATCTCTTTGAATTACGAGGTGTGCCGATTGGTAATCTAACATCACAGATTTTCGCCAACATTTATATGAATGAATTTGATCAGTTTGTTAAACATAATTTGAAAGTTAAATATTACGCTAGATATACTGACGATTTTATAATTGTCTCTACTGATAAAACATATTTAGAGAACTTGATTATCTCTATACAAGATTTTTTAAAAGCTAAACTGTGTCTAGAACTCC
>JBAWYA010000056.1:0-5238 GCA_037143815.1 bacterium
TCAGAAGGTTCTGTTAATATTAAAGCAAGCGATATGATACCAAGTATATCTGAAAATTTTAAATTGAGTTTAAAGAACTATAATAAAAATTTTAATTTAAAAAAACCCAAAGATGCCCAAAATATTGTTGAAACAATTATGGAGATACAAGATAGTCAGAATAGTATAGGAAATTAAAGAAAAATTACTTCTCAAAGAATTCACTGTTATCATGTATTGATCTTATTTTGATTAAAATAATTGTTGGAGTATACTCATATTATGAACATTAAAGATGTTGAAAACCTTGCAGAGCTTGCTAGAATTGAGCTTTCTGAGGAAGAAAAGAAGGAACTACTTTCCGATATGGATAGTATTTTGGGTTATGTAAAACAAATTGAGGAAGTGAAAGTTGAAGATATAAAGCCTGAATATAAGGTTTATAATGCTTGGCGAGAAGACAAGTTAGAAGAACGAGAATTTTCTAAAGAAATTATCACAGAGCAATTTCCTGATTCACAGGATGGATTTTTAAAAGTTAAAAAAATATTATGAGTCATAAAAATTCAAAAAATTTTAGCGCCTTCGCCCTCGAGGTCATAAGGACAGGGAACCCACGACGCTTTAAATTTTTTAATTTTTATGACTCTAATAAATTCTATGATTGATTTAAAAAATTTAACAATAGAAAAGGCACATCAAGATTTCAAAAGTGGTAAATACACTTGTCGTGAATTGGCAGGGGAATATTTGAAAGTTATTAAAGAAAAAAATCCTGAAATAAATGCATATTTAGAAGTTTATGATGATGTATTGGTACAAGCAGATGTTGCTCAAGAAATGTTTAAAAATGGGACAGCGTCAGAATTGACTGGTATACCATTTGCCATTAAAGATATTATTTTAATTGAAGGTAGAATATCTTCTGCTGGTTCTAAGATTTTAGAAAATTATAAAGCTTCTTATGACTCTACAGTAATAAAAGATTTAAAAAAGGTTGGAGCTGTGTTTTTAGGTAGGACCAATATGGATGAATTTGCTATGGGTTCTTCTACGCAAACATCGGCTTATGGTGTGACGCGTAATCCTATTGATTTATCTAGAGTCCCCGGAGGTTCTTCTGGTGGTTCGGCTGCAGCTCTTGCTGGAGGTATGGCTTTGGCGGCATTAGGTACTGAAACTTGTGGTTCGGTTCGTGAGCCGGCCGCATTTTGTGGGTTGGTTGGGTTGAGGTCTACTTATGGTGCAATTTCTAGACAAGGAATTATTCCTATGGGCAATTCACTTGACCAAGTAGGGCCTTTTGGTAAAAATGTACGAGACACGGAAATAATATTTAATTTTTTATCTAAGTATGACAAAGAAGATAGCACTTCTGTGCCGGATAATTTAAGGAATCATGTTTCTGGTGGGAAAAAGATTGGTGTTCCTTGGCATTTATTTAAAGAAGGTGTGGATAGTGAAGTTCAAGAAAATTTTAAACAATCTTTAGAAAAATTTAAAAAGGCAGGATATGAAATTATAGACATAGAACTTTCTTATTGTAAATATTCTTTAGCTGTTTATTATGTTATTATGCCAGCTGAAGTTTCTACTAATTTGGCTCGTTTTGATGGAATACGTTATGGCTTTAGCGCAAAAGGGGATAATTTGATTGATGTATATAAGAAAAGTAGAGGTGGTGGTTTTGGTAAAGAAGCTCGTCGTAGGATTTTACTTGGAACTTATGTGCTTTCGCATGGATACTATGATGCATACTATAACAAAGCTTTAAAAGTGCGAGAAAAAATAAAGGAAGAAATAGTATGTGCTTTTAAGAAGGTAGATTATATTTTAACACCAACAGCACCAATGACAGCATTTAAAATTGGAGAAAAGATGAATGACCCAGTTGCAATGTATCTTTGTGATATTTTTTCTGCGCCAGCAAACTTGACTGGTGTTCCTTCTATTGCTTTACCATCGGGGATATCAAAAGATGGTTTGCCATTTTCTATTCAGTTTATGGCACCTTATTTTTGTGAAGATTCTCTTTTTGAAGTTGGTAAGAAATTTGAGGCCATAAAGTAGGCATTGTGATATAATATTATCAATATGAATCAGAATAGTCTTCTTGAGAATACATTTCTTGGGTCCAAATGGTTTAATCCAGATTATTTATTTAATCAAGGGATTGCCTTTTTTCAAAGTCTTTCTCATTTAAGTATCAGCAATAGTGCGCAAATATTATCTATCTATCACGCTGTTCTTTTAGTTTTTGGATTATTTTTTCTTACTCTCATTTCATATTGTACTATTCGTGTTTTTGAAATTAGACATAAAGAACACAAACATCTAGAACATGAGATTGAAGAATATGCTCACAAACAAAAAGAGCGTGAAAAAAAATTAAAGGAAATAGATGGCGGGTCAAAAAATGAAAGATGGGTTAGGACTTTAAGCTATCTTTTTTCTCAACATTCCAGTGATTGGAAATTGGCAGTTATCGAGGCTGATACTATGCTCGAATCTTTGATGACCCAGTTGGGTTTTAAAGGGGAGAGTCTGGGAGATAAATTAAAAGGAGCGAATCAAGATAATTTTCGTAATTTGAGTTCTGCTTGGGAAGCGCATACTATCAGAAATAGAATAGCCCACGAGGGGACTTCTTTTGATCTTTCACAACGTGAAGCTAAAAGAATCATTGCTATTTACGAGCAAATTTTTAGAGAGTTTGATTATATTTAAAAAATAATATTAATGCTATACTATATATAGTAATTTTTTTTATGTCCAAAATAATTTCAACAAATAAATATTTTATAATCATATTTATATTTTTCTTTAGTTTTATTTTTACAAATAAGGCAGAAGCGACCGGGTTTACTATAGGTGGAACAGTCTCCGGATTATCTGGTACTGTTATTTTGCAAAATAATGGCGTAGATAATTATTCAACTTCCACAAATGGTTCATTTACTTTTGTTACAGCTATAAATGATGGTTCCACCTATAACGTCACCGTTCTCACCCAGCCAAGCGGTCAAACTTGTACGGTCGCAAATAGTTCAGGAACTGTTCCTTCAGGTAATGTCACTAACGTCACAGTTTCATGTATCGATAGTAAAATTTTATTCTTTGATGATTTTGAACGTGGTGATTTCTCGGCGTGGGATGGTACTGATCTACTTAATGGTCTGATAGGATCTACGCTTGTAGTTCAGCAAAACATGCACTCTGGTTTATACTCATTTCAGTCTCAAGCTCGAAATCCTGGCGCTTCTAAAATTTTAATGGGATCATCCCCGACGGTACCTTTACGATGTGATTCTATAATAGATGGTCCAGACAACAATCTATCTCCCGGATACTCGACTTGTGGAACGCCATCGAATTACACGGAGTTGTCTATGCGATTCTACATGCAGGTCGGTTCTGATTGGACAATGCCTGCTAATGCATCCGTAAACATTGCTATTTTTAGTGGCGAGACTCTTAGATTAACTAAAGTTGGAAGCAGTTACTACTTAAAGGATGCAGGAAATCGTCTAGGAACTCATGCGATAGATGGCGCGTGGCATGCTATTGAGATTCACAGTAAAGCTTGCAGTACAAATCCCTGTACTACTAATGATGGTGTGATTCAGGTATATATAGACGGCGTGCTTGATATAAGCACTGCCTCTGCGACGACACTTGCACCGCTCGGCGCCTCAACCTATCTTGGCCTTGATAACGATGCTACTTCTGTCGGATCAATATATTTTGACGATGTTGTGGTTTCGACCGCACCAATAGGCATATCAACTGCAAATATAACTGTGCGTCATCCGAATACAGCTAATCGAATAGGTCTACCAGTGGATGTAGTGCTTTTTGGCCAATCACCCACGGACTCACTTATTGCCACAGTTGATGGTAATACGGTATATCAGAAAACTGGATCGATAACCTCACATGAGCAGTTTGCCATTACTGGAATGGCGGAATGGGTAACTGGTGATCATTCCTTAACAGTAGAATTAAGAAGTACACTTGGGATTCTTAAGGCATCTTATTCCGATATAATACATAAATATAAAAATGGTGCGCCCACTGTTTCCATTGACGAAAATAACACAATTGCCATAAACGGTCAGAATTTTTTTGCAGTTGGTTTGTTTACAGATGGAATATCAAATTGGAACTCTTACTATTCTCATGGGGCTGTAAACTCATATTGTTGTGGTGATGCATATCAAAATAATTATGCTTACAGTCCCTCAACCCTAAGTACATTTTTAGATATTCTTGCCCCATCTTTTGCAATAGTTCCGGATGGTAACTGGACGGGTCGTGGAACATCAGGAGGAAACTCAATTCGCGCATCATCAGTTTCAACAGCCGTGTCTACTTGGACATCCTACATAACTGCACTTAAGGATAAAATTAACCTACTTGCGTGGACATTTGGAGACGAATTTGATATGGGAGTAGGTGAAGGTCATACCACTGTTGCGCGAACTCAAGCACTTACTGATGCGACACACACAAATGATCCAAATCATCCAGTTTTTGTAAACTTCTTAGGATATGAGCAAACTCGAGTCGCAGTTGTTCATGGCAGATATGCCCCTATTGTACCCGGTAGTCGGGATTGGAATGCGGATATATATAGTACTGACACTTATCCCATTATTTATCAAGTGGACCCCACTCTACGAAATTCTATTAAGAATTGGGTTCTATATATTGACCGACTAAATCACTATACTTTCGGGCTCGCTCCAATTTTCCAGTTTATAGAGAGTGGTATTGATAATCGCACTTCTTCTGCAGGATGCTGTAACGGACCAAACGGGACGCAGATCCTCATGGAATCATGGCTCGGCGTGATTCACGGGCTGAAAGGCATAAACTGGTGGTCAACATATGTCGACGTAGGTAGCGATCCACTGGGCACCAGTAATAACGATCAGTTTAGTGGTATGGCTCAATTTGTCAGACAAATAGGAGAGTTTCAAAACACAATACTTGGTGGGAAATCTCGTGCCGCTACTAGTAATCAAACAACAGACGGATCACGTGTGGATGTTTCAGCTTGGGATTCGGACACAAATACGCTGGTGGTTGCGGCACGGTTAAGCGAAGCTATGGAGCCGACGTTTCTTCTGGCTTCTGACTGGACCCAGACTACCTGTAACGGCTCGGCCCACTGCTACTATACCGCATACTCGCGTCCTTTAGCTGGAGTCGGTAATTCAGTAGGAGGAGATCCTCTTACCAACCGAGCTGTTAGTA
>JBAWYA010000057.1:0-5231 GCA_037143815.1 bacterium
TATTAAATTTCCTATGTAAAAGTCCTCCCAATGCATATCCTAGAAAAGTTTTTGACATTGCTCCTAAAATAATAAAAATGAGAGAAAAATAAATATTCAAAGCACCTAAATGCGCCAAAATCCCAACAGAAATTACAATCAATTCCCCTTCAAAAATAAGCCCTAGAAAAATTATCCCATATGCCAGAATTTGATGATGCTCAACCAAGCGGATCAAAAGATTTACTGTATGCATAAATAATTTAGAATAAACTCTCCACTATTTCTTTTACTAGACTGCCATCAGCTTTTCCTTTTAGATCTTTCATAACTGCTGACATCAACACACCTTTCTTTGTAGCATCTGTGATGGCGAGTTCTTTCTTTTTATTTTTGATTATTTTTTCAACTTCACTCTTGTCCATCATTTTCGGCAAATAAGTTTCAAGAATAGAAAGCTCGGCTTGTTCTTCTTTTACTAAGTCTTCCCTATTTCCCTTTTTAAATTGTTCAATAGAATCTTTGTGTTGTTTGGCGAGTTTGGTTATCACAGTGATAGCCTCTTCATCTTTGAGCATTTCTTGTGGCTTTCTATTTTTTGCAACAAGCTCATTTGTAAATGCGGCAGACATAGCTCGAAACGCTTTCAACCGTAGAGCATCATGCGCAATCATCGCTTCTTTTATTCCATTTTTAATTTGTTCGTGTAACATTGTAGAAAGTAAATAATATTATTTACTTTCTACATTATATCAAAACTATGTTAAAATAGCACTATGTCTAAACTAATATTTTTTGATACAGAAACAACGGGCAATGAACAAAAAGATTTCCTTTGCCAAATAGCTTACAAAACTGATAATGAAAAATTCAATGGTCTTTATAAACCAGAAATCAAAATCCCACCCGAAGCCTCTGCTGTGCACCATATAACAAATAAAATGGTTGCAGACAAAATAGCTTTCCGTGAGAGTAATGATTTTTTAAAAATTAAAAAACTTTTTGAAGACAAAGACTCCATCGTCGTTGCTCACAATGCACCTTTTGATTTGATGATTATAGAAAAAGAAAACATTAAACCAAATAATTTTATTTGCACATTACGAGTCGCAAGACATCTAGATCCTGAGGGAAAAATAGACAGATATAATCTACAATATTTACGTTACTTGCTCGAAATAGAAATAGAAGCTCAAGCTCACGATGCTCTCGGAGATGTACTTGTACTAGAACAACTCTATGAGCGATTGAAGAAAAAGATGATGGACATAGAGAAAATTAGTGAAACTGAAGCAACAAAAAAGATGATAGAAATCTCTTCACATCCTTCCCTTTTGCGAACTTTCAATTTCGGCAAACACAATGGCAAGAAAATAGAAGAAGTAGCAAAAATAGATAGAGGATATCTGGACTGGCTACTTTCTCAAAAACTCGCAAGCGATCAAATAGACGAAGACTGGGTTTATACTCTAAAACATCATCTAAAATAGATTTAACTATAAAATTTGTTATTTTTAAATTTAAAATGCTAAAATAGACGTATGCAAAATATTGTCTGGATAATTTTGGGTTTGGTTGGCGGAGGTATAATTACATACCTTATTTTAAACAATAAAAAAAGCTTATCTAAAGAAGAAAAGAAAGATGACATTGGATTAAACCTCATTCTCACACAAATAAATGAACTCTCGCGAACAGTCGATAGTAAAATCGGAGAATCACACAGACAAGTCAATGAGAGTTTAAAATTCCACTCAAGTGAATCAAATAAAATAATCCGAGACGTTACAGAAAGACTTACTAGACTAGATGAAACAAATAAACAAGTCATCTCTTTCGCCGATCAATTACAAAGTTTAGAAAATATTTTAAAAAATCCAAAACAACGTGGCATACTTGGCGAATATTATCTAGAAACAGTTTTAAAAAATGTATTACCACCCGGAAGTTATCAAATGCAATACCCATTTCCTGATGGCACGATAGTAGACGCCGTCGTCTTTGTAAAAGACAAAATAATTCCTATAGATTCCAAATTCTCATTAGAAAACTATAATAAAATGGTTGAAGAAAGAGACCCCGTGGAAAAGAAAAGACTTGAAGCTATTTTTGTTGGAGACTTAAAAAATAGAATAATAGAAACAGCAAAATATATTCAACCAACAAAAGGCACCACTGACTTTGCTTTTATGTTTATCCCCCACGAAGCTATTTATTATGATCTTCTTACAAATAAAGTCGGCTCTACTGAAGAAAATGCTGAGAATTTGATACAACGCGCGGCGGGAAAATATAAAGTTATCATCACGAGCCCTACTTCATTTTTGGCATATTTACAAACTGTCTTACAAGGACTCAAGGCCTTAAAAATAGAAGAGTCAGCAAAAGAAATAATAAAAAAAGTGGAAGATTTGGGTAAACATTTAAAAGCTTACGATGAATATCATAATAAATTAGGAAATGCTTTAAGTACTGTCGTGAATCATTTTAACGCTTCAAATAAAGAATTAAAAAAGATAGATAAAGATGTACTCCGTATAGCTGGTTCTTCACCCGAATTATCATTATTAGAAGTCGAAAAACCTAAAATAGAAGATTAAAAAAAAATTATGTTTCAAAATTTTTTGCTTAGAAAAATGCTTCGCACGCAAGGTGTCCCTGAAGCTCAGATCGATATGTTTATAAATATGATGGAGAAAAATCCCGAGCTTTTCAAAAAAATTGCGGAAGAAGTCAAAACAAAAATGGATGCTGGTGCAAGCCAACAAAATGCATCTATGGAAGTGATGAAAAAATACGAAGAAGAACTAAAAAAGCTAATATAAAAATAGACTTCTAAAGTGTTTAGTTGTATGCTGGTAATCGGTATAGCTCATTAAAAATGAGCGTACCTTGTTTGTCTCTGAATGAGATAGCAACAACATCAACCAACAACCAGAATATGTCAACGAGACGATTCATCGCGGCACGAAAAGAGGTCCAAGAAAAGTGGAAGCTGAGAAGTTCAAATTCTCCACTCAGTATGGGTCTTGGGCTACCAAAAATCGACCCGCTGGTTCTCAGAACAACAAAACCCAGCTATCACAACACAAGACACCATCAACCAGTTTCGACCGTTGGTGGCTATCACTAGCCCACCAAATCGCTTTCAGGCCCACCTCTCTCAGGGGCGAGCCTTTTAGTTTCTATTTTATTAGCTATTAAATATTTTTATTTCTTTGGCGCCTCTCCATCTTTCCCCTCCTTAAACTCAGCATCTTTTACTTCTGCTGGTTGTTCTTCGGGAACCGAAGGTCCTGAGCTTGCTGAAGGATTTGCCCCTGCCTTCGCCATTGCCTCTCCTATTTTAGACATTTCGTTAGAAAGTTCCTCTGTGGCTTTCTTTATTGCTTCAGCATCAGTGCCATCTTTTACGCCTCTAAGTGCAGTGATTTTAGCATTAACACTATCTTTTAATTCCTTAGGAATTTTTACATCATTATCTTTCAATGCTTTTTCTGCTGTATAAATAATCATCTCAGCAGTATTTTTTACATCAACAACATCTTTTTTCTTTTTATCTTCTTCAGCATGTAATTCTGCATCTTTCTGCATTTTTTTAATATCCTCATCTTTGAGCCCAGAGCTTGCTTCTATTTTTATAGATTGACTCTTGCCAGAAGCTTTATCTTTTGCTGCCACATTCAAAATTCCATTTGCATCAATATCAAAAGAAACTTCAACTTGAGGCATACCTCTAGGTGCTGGTGGAATTCCATCTAAAATAAATCTGCCGAGAGACTTATTGTCTGAAGCCATTGGACGTTCACCTTGCACAATATGTATTTCTACAGAAGTTTGATTGTCGGCTGCAGTAGAAAATACTTGAGATTTAGAAGATGGAATAGTTGTATTTCTTTCAATCAATTTTGTAGCCACTCCTCCCAAAGTCTCAATACCTAAAGAAAGTGGTATAACATCAAGCAAGAGAACGTCACGCACATCTCCAGCGAGCACTCCAGCTTGGACAGCAGCACCTAGTGCCACCACTTCATCAGGATTAATAGACATATTTGGCTCCTTGCCAAAAAGATCTCTCACTGCATTAACAATTGCTGGCATTCTAGTCTGTCCACCCACCATAATAATTTCATTTATTTCATTCATTTTGAAAGGTGAAGCTGAAAGTGCTCTTTTTGTTATTTCAATAGAACGGTCAATCAAATCTTTTGTAAGTGATTCCAAAGTAGCTCGAGACATTTTCATCAATAAATGTTTTGGACCACCAGCATCAGAAGTGATAAACGGAATATTTATTTCAGTCTCCATTGTGGTAGAAAGTTCGTGCTTTGCTTTTTCGGCTGCCTCACGCAATCTCTGGTGAGCAAGAGGATCTTTCGTAACATCAATACCAGATTCTTTCTTGTATTCTTCAGCAATCCACTTTACTATTTTTCTATCAATGTCTCCTCCACCCATATGACTATCTCCATCAATAGATTTAACTTCAATAACGTCTCCACCTATTTCAAGAACAGAGACATCAAAAGTTCCTCCACCGAAATCGTAAACTACTATTTTTTCATTTTTCTTTTTATCAAAACCATATGCGAGTGCGGCTGCTGTGGGTTCATTGATAATACGTTTTACATCAAGTCCAGCGATAGCACCAGCATCTTTCGTAGCTTTTCTTTGAGCATCATTAAAATACGCAGGCACTGTGATAACTGCTTCAGTTATTTTTTCTCCCAACTTTGCTTCAACATCAGCTTTTATTTTTTGTAAAATCATTGCAGACACTTCTTCTGGTCGGTAAAATTTATCTGTCATTTTTACTTTTACTCCACCACCATCAGCAACTTCAATTTTGAAAGCAGCTGTAGTTTTATCTTTTTGTACTTCTGGACTATCAAAACTATGACCCATAAAACGCTTGATTTCAGCAATCGTATTTTCTGGATTTGTTATTGCTTGTCTTTTTGCTAAAAGTCCGACAATACGATCACCATTTTTAGCAGTCGCTACGACAGAAGGCGTAGTGCGATTGCCTTCAATATTCTCAATAATTTTCGGAGCGCCACCTTCGATGATTGCAACTGCCGAATTTGTTGTACCTAAATCTATTCCTATTATTTTTGCCATAATATTTTTTTGTTTTTAAAATCCCGATCCGATAATCGGGAGTTAATAATTAATTAATACAATTATATACCCACCTTTTATTTTTTGCAAGTTTTTCGTGACCACGAAACACTTGTCAAAAGACATTATAT
>JBAWYA010000058.1:0-5134 GCA_037143815.1 bacterium
CAAAGCGCCATTCAAAAGAAGAGAAGGAACAGCTGTAGGAAATACAACAGGCTCTTTACGAGTTTGATCATAATTAGGACGAAAATCTACTGTTTCTTTATCTAAATCACGCAATAACTCACTAGAAATTTTAGACATTTTTGCTTCGGTATAACGCATCGCGGCAGCATTGTCTCCATCAATAGAGCCAAAGTTCCCTTGTCCTAAAATAAGTGGATATCGATAAGAAAATTCTTGCGCCATACCAACCATGGTATCGTAAACTGCTGTATCTCCATGCGGATGATATTTCCCAAGCACATCTCCGACAATTGCAGCTGACTTACGAAAACGAGCAGAAGAAGTAAGTCCCATCTCATTCATACCAAATAAAATTCTACGATGAACAGGCTTTAATCCATCTCGAACATCTGGCAACGCACGCGAAGTAATAACAGTCATAGCATACGCTAAGTAAGATTCTTTCATTTCTGCCACAACATCAACTGACAGAATTTTGTCTACACTTTCTGTTTTATTATTTTCTTCATCTTGTTTTCCTAAAGTTTTTTTCATATTAAAAAATTATTCAGATCCATAAATACTATTATATCCACCTATCAAATTACTTTTTAAAGCAGACAAAGGCTTTAAATCATTACTCATTTTAATTCCAGTATCAGGATTACTTAAATTCATCCCAAAAGAATAAACCCAAAGCATTAATAAAATAACAGCAAAAATAGTAATCGTAACATGCAAAATATGTCTTCGAATTTCCTCAGGTTGGTGTCTTATATGATGAATAAATTTTTTCATAAATTTTATTAAAAAATTAACCCTGTGCTGATAAAACAATTACATCTCCTTCTTTATTTTCTAAATCTTTTATCTTTAATGTTAATTTATCTAGAACAAGGGCTTTTTCTTCCCCAGCTTCTTTTAAGAATGTTTTGAGAGATGCATCGTCATAGTCCATTGGAATTATCATTTTGGTCTCAAGCGATGAGCTGAGTTTGGCGGCAGATTTTGCATCAAGTAAGCCTTTTCCTCCAACTGGAATAAAGAGAATATCTGGACTACCTATTGCCTCACGCGCTTCTTTAGAAATCTCTCCATTTGTCAAAGCTCCCAAAAACACGATATTAATATTATCCACAGAAAATATATAAATAGTATTAATATATTTTTTATCATCAAGCAAAGCGTCAGACATAACTCCTCTGATAAAAATTTCTTTTACCTCATAATCCCCCGGACCATTCACAACAAAAGGCTCCCGATCACCATGAGACAACTGTTCTATGCCATTGTAATCAGGATGATTTGTAGTAACAAGAGCAATATCTGATCCAAAATGAGCAGTTACACCTGTCTTTGAGCTTTTACTGACAGGATTAAAAGAGAGAACTGTTTCCCCCTGTTGAATCTTAAAAAATTGTTTACCAAAATATGTGATAATCATTAACCATATTATAGCAGAAAAAAATAAATAAAAACATACCCCCACTTGGCGGTTCGGTCGCCAAGTTACCTATTCTGTGATGCTAAAAATTCCTTGACTGATTCTAATTGTGGACCAAAAGTAACAGGGTCTAGTTTCACTGCTTTTTCTAGCTCAAGTATACCCAAATCATTCTTCCCTTGTTGAATATAGATAAGGGCAAGAGAATTATAAGCCCATGGGTAGCTTTGATCTATTGAAATGGCTTTTTTGGCAAATTCTTCGGCTTTTACTAAATCATTTTGATCAGCAAGAATAGTACTCATTGTCACATATGGACCTACTGATTCAGGAGAAAGTTTAATCGCCAATTCTTCTTCCTGTTTTGCTTCTATAAGATTCTTTTGTTTATATAAACCAACTCCTTTCCAATAATGAGCTCCTGATTTTTCATCATCAGTTTTAGATATTTTCAGAGCTTCTTCAGCATCAGAAATAGTTTTTTCATAATCTCCCAATTTCCAATTAGCCCTAGCATTGTCTATATCTTGATAGTATTCATTTAAATGCTGATTATATTTTTCTTGCTGACTTTTATTATTTGTATTACGCATTGCACTACCAAAAACAACTAAAAAAACCATAACGGCCACACTAATTAGCTTATTGTATTTTCCCCAGAAATTTTTATTTTCTGATTCCATAACAATATATTAACATAACTTTTACAAACTACAATCCCACCACTTGGCGACCGAACCGCCAAGTAGCTATTCTTCTAATTCTTTATAATTTTCTTTATTGAGCCTTATATCTTCCAAAGAAGAAAGAGCAAACTTCTCATAATCCTCTTCTGAATCAAATTGTTCAATAACGACATCTTTTCCTAAACAGATTTTCTTATTCATATTGGTGATATTAATATATTCATCCCAACTAGATTTCCCTAACTTGGCGGTTCGGTCGCCAAGTTGTTTTATTTGGTCATTTAAATTTACATAAGCACTTGCGTGTAATAAATATTCATTTGAATCTATGTGTACAGATTTAAAAGCTCCTTGAAATAGCGAACCAGATCTTTTATGCCTATTATTAAAATACCAAGTATATCCGCCAAGAAGACGTTTCATAAATTGACTTATGCCTCCCTCCTCTATTTGTTCTAAAATAAAATGAAAATGATTAGGTAAAAGATTGTAAGCAATAAATTTTACTAATGGTTTTGATTCTTCTTTTTCTTTTAAAAAACTTTGTTCATATAAACTTCCAACAGGTTCAATACAATTAAAGATTTGCATACTTGTAAAAAATCTTTCCAAATCTTTTTTATCAGAAAAAATTTTTCTTTTGTCTACCCCACGATTAAAGATATGATATATTTCTCCAACAGTAAGCGATACCTTTCTCATTGTCGTATTCTATCACTTGGCGACCGAACCGCCAAGTAAGTTGCGCTGTTGAATATTTTTTGCTAGACTAACAATATTAGTTTTAATATTTATTAAAAGCATGGATTTAGGGTAACCCCAAAGAGACATACAGAGATGTAAGTAACTCCTAGGAACCTAAGCCTTATATCCGCTTTAGGGCGGATTTTTATTTTATAATCAAAATTTTATGATTAAAGAAAAAACAACAAAACCTGTACGTAATTCTAAAGATACAATTGAAGTAGTTGAGGAAAACTTGGTTTTAAGTTCTATTTTGAATCGTAGTGTAAATAAACCAGAAGTAGACTCTCTAGTAGAAGGTTCAGTTATTAGTGTCAAAAAATCATCAGTATATGTAGACCTAGCACCATATGGTGCAGGTATTATTTACGGTCGCGAATTTATCAATGCAAAAGATATAATAAAGAAAATAAGCATTGGTGACATTATCAAAGCAAAAGTCGTTGAAAGAGAAAATGAAGACGGTTATGTGGAACTTTCTCTAAAAGAAGCCAAACAAGCACTCACTTGGAATGAAGCTGACAAAGCTATCAAGGAAAAAACAGTAATGAGCTTGGAAATTAAAGATGCAAATAAAGGAGGTTTGATTTTGGAATGGCAAGGTATACAAGGATTCTTGCCTGCATCTCAACTTAAAGCTGATCATTACCCTAGAGTTTTGGATTCTGATAAAGATAAAATTCTTAAAGAATTAAAAAAATTAGTCGGACAACAAATCTCTGTGATGATTATTTCAACCTTACCAAAAGAAGGTAAACTTATTTTCTCTGAAAAAGATGAAAATCCTGACGAGAAAAAAGAGATTCTAAGAAAATACCATATTGGAGAAGATTTAGACTGCACAGTAGCCGGATTGGTTGATTTTGGAGCATTCGTAAAACTTGAAGATGGCCTAGAAGGATTGATACACATCTCCGAACTTGATTGGGGACTTGTAGAGAATCCTCGCTCAATGTTTAAAATAGGAGATAAAGTTCGTGCCAAAGTAATTGAAATAAAAGATGGCAAAATATCACTTTCTCTTAAAGCCCTCAAAGAAAATCCTTGGAAAGAATTTGAAGGAAAATTAAAGAAAGGAGATATAATTAAAGGAGTAGTTATTAAATACAACAAGCACGGAGCATTAGTCTCTATCAAAGAAGGTGTGGCTGGGCTTGTCCACAACTCAACTTTTGCTTCAGAATCAAAATTGCGTGAGAAACTAGAACTTGGAAAGAATTACAATTTCCAAATTACCCTATTCGAACCAAAAGATCAGAAGATGACTTTGATTTATTTAGAATAAACTCATTGAAATTAAAAAATCCCGCACTATGCGGGATTTTTTAATTTCAATTTCTTATTTAAGCTGTAGTAGGACTTACTACATCGTCCGCATCTCCTATGGCATCCATTATTGCCATCACTTGCTCAGCATAACGAAGCACTATTGATGGTGGATTATATGCACGTAAAATTTGTTTAGTAGTTTTATTATCATAATGTTGTGCAGTTTTAGGATTATTACCTCCTAAATTTTTTGCCACGATCTCAATTGATTCTTCTGTTGATTTAAAACCAATTTTACAAGAACCCCAACCAAAAGCATTATTTTCAACCTTTTTACAATCAAATTTCCCCCCAGAAGACTCTCGAACAGATATCGCAGGTAAAAGACGCCAATCGATTTCATTCTTTTCAGCTTCTAAAACCATCTTCATACCCATACCCTCTAAAGGCATATCGTGAGCTTTAAAATAACTATCAATAGCTTGCGCTTTGATTTTATTTGCTTCAAGTTTCTGATCTTTGGCCTCATTAATGACCATAAGATCTGAAGATTCAGTATTTAATTTTTGTGAAGATATGATTGATGGAGTATTAACAACATTTACAACAGCTTGCGAGATAGATCCCACAGGTATTGATGATATTGTTAAAACTGGTAAAACCACGAAGGACTCCACGAATCGTACCCATTTTTTATTTTTCATATAAAGCGGTTGTGCTCCGCAAAACTCATGTCTGTATTTAAACTTTAGTATAATCACTTAAATAGATATTAAACTAAAAAATCCTTATTTAATAAGCTTTCACTTATACAATAAGAATATACCTACATACTATCATGTTGGAATTAAAAAGTCAATAGTTATAAACTATTTATATTATATATTAAGTAAAAAATACCTTACAAAATAAGGGTTTTTTATAAAATAACTATTGATATTTGGGCTGAAAACTGTCTTAATTATCACATCTCGCAAGGTGCTCCTCTAGA
>JBAWYA010000059.1:0-4909 GCA_037143815.1 bacterium
AAGTAGTCGTTGATGTGTTTGCAGATGTTGGAAATTCACCAAACGTTTCTGTTGTCAACGTAAACAGTCCAACCATTACTCCTGTCGCTACATTGGCTAACGGAGCTGGTACTGCTGCTTCACAAACTGTTGATATCGCAGGTACTGCTGCTACAGGTCAAGCTAATCCAACAATCACTATTGGTGGTTATCCTACTGGCGTAGTTCAACTTAGTGGTGATACTGCAATTGTAATGGCCGGAAAATTTGTTACTGCTATTAATGCAAATACTAACGTCAATGGACAATGGGTTGCTTCAAATGGTGGGACAGCTACCGTAACAGTTAGATCAAGAACAGTCGGAACTGGTCCAAACGGAACATTAATTTCTGCTGCTAATGGTGGTACTGGTACTACAGCTGGAGTAACTGGAGGAGCTACTACTATTCTTGGTGGTTTAGCAGCACCTGCTCAAATTGAGACTTACACTGTCGGCGCAGATATCGTTGCTGGCAACGTTTACTCAATAACATTGAATGGCATAGCTTCTACTCACACTGCTGTTACTGGTGATACAGTAACAACTGTCGGAGATGCCTTGAGAACTGCAATCAATGCTAACGTTACTGCTGTTACTGCTACTGGAACAACTACAGTTATCGTAACTGCTAATACAGCAGGTACTGCATTTACTGTGGGTGCTTCTACTGCTGTAGTTGGATCTCGCACTACTGGTGGGGCTATTGCTACGAAGCTTTCTATGACAGCTACTGGTACTACAAGTAACTCAACAGTTACTTCTTCTCCAACTTCACAGCTTGGTCAGACAGTAACCACTACTGCAGGCGTACTTACACCTTCAACTCTAGTTACTACATCTTCTCCAACAGCTCAATTAGTAATCGGTGGTTCTAATCTAGCTCTAGCTACATATCACTTTGTGGCTACGAACGGTGCTGCAACCATTGATGAACTTACATTCAAAGTTACGACTTCTGGCAGTAGCTCAGCTCCAATTGGAAACGTTACTGTCAATGAGGTATCTTCTTCTCCTACTTACACGACAATCAATAACTGTACATCAGATGCTACACACATGTGTGTAGACTTGAATGGTCTAGGTATTGTTGTTCCAGTTGGTAGTGCAGGGTTAGATGTTCCAGTTACCGTAGCCTTCAATAGTGTTGGAACAGGCAATCAGACTTCAGGAAATACAGCAATCATTACTTTGCAAGATGTATACTCTAAGTTTGGAAGTACGAACGTACACACAACGACTCCAAACCCAGCTTCAAAGACTATGACAACAGTGGCTTCCAAGCCTACAGTCACAGTTTCTGCTCCTGTTAATGGAGTTTCCGCTCTAGGTGTGGGTTACATTGAGGCTATCGATGTGAAGGTTGCAGCTGATGCCGCAGGTCCTATCACAATGAATAGCTTTACTATCACTTCTACTCCAAGTTCTGCTGTAGCCTTTGATGCTCTCAAAGCTACTGTATATGATGTAGGAGGAGCAGAGATAGCAACCGATGCAGGATCTGCATGTGCAGGAGGAGCCGGAGTAGCTTGTGCAGTCACAGTCACATTGACTGGTGGACGCACAATCGCTGCTGGTACTTCTGAAACATACAGAGTGTTCCTATCTGTAAATACACTAGGAGCAACAGTTTCTCCAAATGCAACTATCAATACCAAGCTTACATCCGCAGCTGGATTTAACTGGACTGATACTGCAGGTGCTGGAACTGCTACTGATGGTTCTGCAATCTACGCATTCCCAGCTACAACACTTACAGTTCACAACTAGTATTTGAGTAGCAGGGTTCTAAATTAGCGGTTCTCAATCCGGATAAATTGAAAAATAATAATTAGCTTCTAGATGGTCGAATATCTATTAGCTCAACAAAAAACCACCCCAAAAGGGTGGTTTTTTGTTTTTAGTTTTTATGGTATACTCAAATTATGTCAAATAAGGACTTAATAAAATACTGGTTTGATACAGCAGAGGAAGATTGGAAAACAGCAGAAGGACTTTTGAATCTTGGTCGTTATATGCAAGCTCTTTTTTATGTTCATATTGCGCTGGAAAAATATCTAAAAGGACTCATTGTCAAAGATGGCAAAGAAGCGCCTTTTGACCATAATCTTTTAGGGATTGCAAAAATGGCGCGTATTGACTTAGATAATAACCAACTTTCTCACATTGCTGAGATTAATACCTTTAATATCCGTGCTAGATACGACGATTACAAAAGGTCGTTTTTTAAAAAGGCTACATTGGAATACACACAAGAGTATTTTAATTATGCCAAGGAATTTAGAACATGGTTAAAAGAAATGTACCAAAAGAAATAATTAAGCTAGTTTCCGAGTATGGAAAATTAATCAAAAAGCATGGCATAATAGCTGAGCATGTTGTTTTATTTGGTTCATACGCCAGAAATCTTTATCGGGCATCAAGTGATATTGATGTATGTATTGTTTCAAAAATATGCAAAGATGAACATGCGATGCAAGTGGAATTAAGTAAACTTACTTACGGCTTAGATACACGCATTCAACCGCACCCTGTTTCTCTTGCCGATTATATTAGGAATGCAAATCCTTTCATCTCTGAAATACAAAGAACTGGAATAGTTATCTAGAATTTAGGGTGTTTGTTACATCACAAATCTCAAGAATAGGAGCAAGGGTGTGGCTGTTATGGAGCTTCAAAGATTCTTAAATAGAGTTTTGAATCTTAATTTGGTAGTTGATGGCTTGATTGGAACCAAAACAAAATCAAAGATGAATGCGTCGGTGAACTAGCTTATAGCGAATAGCTTTCTAGCTTGTAGCTTAAACAAAAACCATCCAGTTGGGTGGTTTTTGTATTTATAGGTTAATTTTGATATGATATTTATATGGGAGAATTACTTTCCAAAATTTGGTATTTCTTAGCTATTTTACCTTTTTTGATATTTATCGAAGCGAGCAATAAATGGGGGAATTTTTTAAAGAAAAAGAATATATATAATCATTGGGATATATGGCATGCTTATCTTCTTTTATTGATTGTTATTTTTATTATTTTTTGGATAAATGGTTATCGTTTTTAAACAAAAGAAAGTATGTTATTATAATTAATATGAAAAATAAAATGAATTTTAAAATGAAAAACAATGCGGGTTCTGCTGTGCTTTGGATTGCGATTGTCGTAGTGATTTTGGGTGCTGGTGTTTATTTTATGTTTTCTAGTCTAAAAGCTAAAAGTACTGACACTAATATTATAAATACACAAAGTAATACTACTCGTACAGTAACCAAAGACTTGAATGGCACTAAAGTAGAAATAAATTATGTGGATACAACACCACCTGAAGATACGTCCAAATATACGCAAGAGCAGAAAAATATTTTAAATACTTTAAAGCTTATGAATCCAGCAGGGAATGCAGGTGTTGGAGGGCAATAGAAATTTCTATGTTAACAGAACACTTTTTGAAGGCCTTGCTTGTCTTTATAATAATGATAGCTTTTGGGCTTGCTGGGGTCTTTCTCGTGAGTAATTTTGAAGTGTGTAAGTTTGATACGCAGTGTTACATTCAAAAAGTCTTGCTTTAGCTGTATTTTATGCTATTATATATTTATCCGCAAAGACAGTAGGCAAAAAGTAAGTCCTATTTAGTGGTCGATATCTTTGACGGCGGAAGCCGTTTTTTTTAGTTTAATTCTCCTCTTTGAGGAGTACCCTTTAGGGGGAGGTGGATGAATTTATCCACCCCGGCGCAAACGCCACCCCTCAAGAGGGGAATAAAATACAAAATTATGTTACAAAAATCAAGAAAAGAAGAGATGGTAAAAGATCTCGAAACAGCAATAAAAGGCTCAAAGTCATTAGTCTTTGTAAACTTTCATGGTTTGAAGGTGAGTGATGAGACAGTATTGCGTCGAGTCCTTCGTAAAGAAGGGGTGGGTTATAAAGTTTCAAGAAAAACTTTGCTCGCTCGTGCATTAAAAGGAAAAGCTGAAGGTGAAGTTCCAAAGCTTGATGGGGAAGTCGCTATTGCATATTCAAAAGATGAGATAGCTTCTCCTCGTGAAGTTTACAATTTCCAGAAAGCACACAAAGGAATTATAAATATTCTAGGTGGTATTTTTGAAGGAAAGTTTGTAAATGGGGCTTATATGACCGAATTAGCTATGATTCCAAGCAAAGAAGTGTTGCTTTCAAAATTGGCATTCTTGCTCAAGAGTCCTATGCAACGTTTAGCTATTGCTGTGAATGAAGTAGCAAAGAAAAAGTAGAGTTATTCATTAATAATTAATTAAAAAATATTATGGCAAAATTTGATTCGTTTTTGGCAGAGTTGGAAGGTGCTTCAGTGTTGGAGTTGAATACATTAGTAAAGGCTATAGAGGAAAAGTTTGGAGTATCTGCTGCAGCTGTTGCTGTCGGTGGTGCTGCTGCTGGAGCTGCTCCAGTAGCTGAAGAGCAAAGTTCTTATACTGTTGTTCTAACTTCTGCTGGTGATCAGAAAATCGCTGTTATGAAGATAGTTAAAGAAACTCTAGGTCTTGGTCTTAAAGATGCCAAGGATCTAGTTGACGCTGCTCCAGGAACTTTGAAGGCTGGTATGAAGAAAGAAGAAGCTAATGATTTAAAGAAGAAAATCGAAGCCGCAGGAGGGAAGGTTGAGCTAAAATAGCTCAACCTTCAGCCGGAAGCGTGAAGACGCTTATGCGGGGTCGCGCAAAATTCTAGTAAGAATTTATGCGTGACAGGTGGAACTAAAATAATGGCTATTGCGTAAATATGCAAAAAGTGGTAGAATGGGCGTATATGAAAAAATATATGCCTGTTTTGCTTTTTGTTACTTTATTCATTACATTATTAGGTTTTAATGCGCAGTCAGCAAGTGCGACTATGGATTATAATGACATTCAAGG
>JBAWYA010000060.1:0-4833 GCA_037143815.1 bacterium
ATATAAATAAGTATATAACAAACAGGAAAGAAAGCTAGGGTGGGGATAACTTTTTTTTGGGGGGTGGAAGTGAATAACAAAATAAGGGTGAAAATAAGGATGATAAGGAGATAAGGGTGTCAGGTACCCCTATTCCTTTACTACTATAATTAGCTAAAACTATTATATTTAACTTTAACTTAATGTTAACAAAAAAAATGTGTGCTGGGTGTTTTGGTGCTAATTTGAATAAAAAATAAGGGGTAAATGACTTTCAAATACGAATCTGATATGCTTCTCGTATGAAGTCAAAACTTTTTTATAATATTTCTTTTTGGTTTGGGGTAATTTATTTAATATTTAGCTTACTCTCAATTCCATCTTTGATTGTTGTATATCAGGCTTCTGGTGTAAGTTTTGCTGAATTTACTTACTCTATGGGTACTAATTTTTTAATTTTTGATTTTATATATTTTATAAGTCTAGTTTTCGGAAGTTTGATTAGTCACATACTTGTCAGTGTGCTTATTTTAGTTATATCGTTATCATTGATTCGTGATAAAATAAATGAAAATAAGATAACTAATATTGGAGCTATCATGATCTCTATTGTCGCTATTATCACATCAATAATTGTTGTTGTAGCTATATTTATTTTTGCCTCAACACATTCATTGCAAGCTTTGTCAGATATGAAAAGCTTACTCTCAAAAATGACCTACCCAATATTCCCCATCTTTTTTCTCACCTCGTTTGTTCTACTTACCATAGGATACATAAAAGAAAAACTGAAAAATTATCCAAAAAAGTATTTTGGAATTATATTTCCATCATTGGCTTTGTTGATTATTATTTTACTTGACCTTCTAAAATTTTTTCATTAATTAAATAAATGTTTAAAAATTTACACTACTATAATTAGCTAAAACTATTATATTTAACTTTAACTTAATGTTAACAAAAAAAATTGTTAATTTACCACAATTTAAGGTATATTAGAGAAAGTTCATATTTTGGGAGATCGTCTAACGGTAGGACACGTCCCTCTGGAGGACGTTATCTTGGTTCGAATCCAAGTCTCCCAGCCAGTGTTTTTAACTTATATTGGAAAAAATAATACATCAAATATTAAACACATCTCATTTACCCATAAACTAATTTTTGAAACAAAAGTCTATATTCAAGCGTAGTAACAATGACGGTCGATATTAATACTATTAAATACAACAAAAATGATTAAAAAAACTTTAGCACTTTCAGGTATGTTACTAGCTTTAACGCTAGCAACATCTCCAGTATTTGCTCAAACCAACACTACCACAACAACTGACAAAATCACATGTATAGGAACAGCCGTCGCAACTCGTGAATCTGCTATTGGTACCGCAGTCGCTACTCACAGTCAAGCTGTAGAATCTGCATACACTGCTCGTGCCACAGCATTGGCAACAGCATATGCTAATACAAGCACAACAAATGTAAAAACAGGAGTGAAGACAGCATGGTCTACTTTTGATAGTTCAATAAAAACTGCCAAAAAAGCATGGACAACAAGTCGTAATACTGCTTGGAATTCTTTCAAAACAGCCGCAAAGGCATGCAAAGCTCCAATAGGTGTTGCTGACTCCGCAAATTCTTCATCTGAAGTAATTGGACAATAAAAAATAATATTTTTCACAGAAAACCCTTGTTCGACAGCAAGGGTTTTCTTGCGTATATCTAACAATTAAAAATTTTGTTATAATAATTTTATGCATAAAAAATATAAAATAATAAAATTCCCAGAAGACGAATCGGTTCATGATTATATAATTGAATGGTGGTACTTTAACGGTCATTTAAAAGCCGATAATGGAAACGAATATTCCTTCATGAATTGCCTTTTCAAAGCTGATATTGAAAAAGTCAAAATACCATTTTTAAGCAAGATACCACTTAAAAATTCTTATTTCTCTCACTCACTACTTTCAGATTTAAAAAACAAAAATTTTAATCACAGAACAACTCCCCTCTCGCTACTTTCTGAAGATAGCTTTTCTAAAGATTTACTTTATATAAATTACATCAACCCAACAGTTATAAATAATTACACAAACTGTGTTATTGAAAAAATAGATGAATCAATTTATCATCTAAAAAATGAAGATATTGATTTAAAATTAACTTCAATAAAAAAACCATTAATGGAAGGCGGTAAAGGATTCCTCGATCTGCATTCAAAAAAAACTTATTACTACTCTCTAACTAATCTAAAAACTGAAGGCAGAATAAAAATTAAAAATAAATGGATAAATGTGACTGGAAAATCATGGATGGATCATCAATGGGCAGATGTGGGTTATTCAAAAAATAGATGGGATTGGTTTTCAATACAACTAGACGACAACACAGATATGATTTGTTGCATGTATGATGATGGTAATATAAAAACTAATTTTGCCGATATTTCTTATGCAGATGGCAAACAAGAACACTATAAAGATATTGAGATTACCCCATTAGAAAAAAAATGGACCAGTCCAAAGAGTAAGGCTGTGTACCCAGTATCATGGAAAATAAAAATACCAGCAAAAAATATAGAATTAAATCTAATAGCAAAAATTGAAGCCCAAGAAATGCTATTTGGATCAATAAATTATTGGGAAGGACCAACAAAAGTAGAAGGAATTTTCGGTGATAAAAAAGTAAGTGGAAATGGTTTTATGGAATTAGTTGGCTATAAATCAGAATATACAAATGTAAAATATCTTACCGAAGAAATAAAAAAAACAGCAAGCTACTTTGCATCAATAGCTAAAAATAAAGCCATAGATATAAGCGAGAATTTAAAAAAGAAGATAATTGAGTAAAACCGACTTATCCTTTACTTATAAGCAAATATGTAGTAAAATGAGTATATGAAGTATATATTTACGATCATTGGTAGTGTCGTTATAACTGTAACTCTGGTAGCCTTTGGTTTTAACCTTCAACAGATAAATGAAGAACGAGCGACATTGACGACGAACCTCGAACAAAGAGCTTCCCTTTTGGCTGATAGCCTAAAAGAATCTGTCGAACCTTCATATGCGAATTCCTCTGGCACTTCCCTGCAAACATCTTTACAAAAAACTGTAAACAAATTTGCTAATCGTGAAAGATTGGCCGGTATTGCTTTGTATGACAACAAAGGAGTATTACTTGCTACTTCTTCTGGATTGCCGAAAACAATAATCGAAAATATAAAATCAGTCTCGGATGTTATGGATAGTGATAAATCAAAAAGTGATTTTTTTGATGCTGACAATGAATCAAGATATGTATTCGTCGACCCTCTTCATAATGACACTGGTAGCATAGTCGGCGCATTGATGATCGTGCAAAATGCGGGATATATCAATACAAGTATCGGAGAAATTTGGAGAGGAAATTTATTAAAATTATTTATACAAATAATAATATTCTCAATCACTATTTTTATAATTTTAAGATTTTTTGTCTTCAGACAAGTCATCCGTTTAGTTGAATCCGTAAAAAAAATAAGAATGGGTGGCAAAAATGAAATTTTCAAAGACACAGCTAAATATTCATTCTTTAAACCCCTCGCAAAAGAGATTACTCATATGACCAACAGTCTTTTGCAAGCACGCTCATCAGCCAGCGAAGAAGCCCGTATGAGACTTGAGAAACTAGACACACCATGGACAGCAGAACGTTTGAAGGAATTCATAAAAGCATATTTAAAAGACAGAAAAATATTTATTATCTCAAATCAAGAACCATATATTCATCAAAAAAATAAAAATGAAATTGTTTGTTCTATTGTGCCAAGTGGATTGAATACAGCCGTTAATTCTGTAATGGAAGCCTGCGGAGGAGTATGGATTGCACATGGTGCTGGAGATGCCGACAAAGAATCATCAGACGAAAATGGTAAACTTCAAGTCCCCCCAAATGACCCTCATTACACTTTAAAAAGAATTTGGCTTTCTGAAAAAGAATTTGGTGGACATTACAGATTTTCTGTAGAAGCTATGTACCCTCTTTGTCTTATGACTTATACACGCCCAATATTCAGAAAAGATGATTGGACTATGTATAAACATGTAAATAAAAAATATGCCCAAGCCCTACTCGCGGAATTGAAAGATGTAGAACACCCAATTGTTCTTATACAAGATTACCATTTTGCTCTTCTGCCACAGATGATAAAAGAAAGCCGTCCAGACGCAGAAGTGGGAATATTTTGGCATGTACCATGGCCAAGCCCTGAAGCATTTAGTGTTTGTCCTTGGCGTAAAGAAATATTACAAGGAATGTTAGGAGCCGATATTGTGGGATTTAATACACAACAATTTTGTAATAATTTTATTGACACCATAGGAAAAGAAGTCGAGTCTCTCATAGACTTGGAAACTTTTTCAATAACTCGTGAAGACCACATCACTCATATTAAGTCTTTTCCAATCAGTATAGATTTCTCAGATAATCAGGAAGATAAAACTGAACATGAAGAATTAAACAATCTCGGAATAAGTATATTGAAGAAACTTGATATTAAAACAAAATATCTTGGAATAGGTGTCGATCGTCTAGATTATGCAAAAGGAATACCTGAACGATTTATGGGCATAGAACATTTTTTTGATAATCATCCTGAATACAAAGGTCAAGTCACATTTTTACAGATTGCATCTCCTCATCGCGAACACTTCAAAAATTATCAGGAACAGTATCAAGATTTAATCACAAAAGAAGGTTCTAGCTTATCAGAAGGAAGAGCATGAAAGCTTTAAAAAGAGTGTAGATATTTTTAGTTGAAGTTTTGTTGGTGATGGAATATCGTAAGAAATGCTAAAAAAGAGTAAAGAAAAA
>JBAWYA010000061.1:0-4802 GCA_037143815.1 bacterium
TCTGGAGCATTGTCGATTTGATCAACACCTCGAAGTCTAACTGTTTTACCAGCTAAATTTAACACGTGTAATATTGCCGCAGTTAAAGTGGTCTTTCCATGGTCAACGTGACCGATAGTACCAACGTTTACGTGTGGCTTATCTCTTTTAAATTCTTCTGCCATATTATTATGGATTAATAATTAAAACTCAGCATACAAGAACCAGTTGCTAAGGCCTAACTACTAATTAAATTAACTTAATAATCATCTATTTGCCAAAATTGGCAATAGAAAAACTGCGAAAGTGCAGTTGTTGCTATAGTAGCAAAATAAAAAAACCTTGTCAAACTTTTGGTCTGACAAGGCAAAGTACAATTTAATGCTTTTATACTATGAGATTAGTGTCCCCGGCAATCCAGGATTCTCAAATGATTTAATCCTTAAGGGAATTTTGGCGCTCTTTAGTAAGTTTACTGCTTCTGGGAATATAATCCCTTTTGCTGTTCCATGTAAAAGTTCCTCGCACCTTTTGTAAGTAAGGTTCTCTATGAGTTTTGCATCCTCTCCCCCAGGGACATTTGGATCTTTATCCATAATACCTGGAACATTTTTATACAAAATAACTTCCTTAGCACTAAGAGCAGTAGCAAAAATTGCAGCTGAATAATCTGACCCTTCACGCCCTAATGTTGTTTTAAATCTGTAAAGATTACCATAACAACTGCCAATAAAACCTTGGGTAGTTGCAATGTCGACTCTTTTTTCCTGAAAAAATCCGCAAAGTTTTTCAGTTAGATGATGAGTTGTTTCATTCATGTTAACTTTTGCATTTCTGAAATTAGAATCGGTTATTATTAGTTCGCAAGCATCTACTAACTCATTACGCAACCTACATCTTTTGAGAAGAAGACTACAAAAGAAACTCGATAATTTTTCTCCAGAAGAAACTATTTGATCATAAAGCAAGTCATAACTAAAATGATCCCTATAGGTCCAACCAATTTCTTCAATTTGAATCATTGTCTTGAAAACTTCTTCACGAGCATGTTTTTTATACATATCATTATTTGGGAAAAGTCCTTCCGCTATGTTGATATGAAAATTCTTTATTCTTTGAAGTCTTCCGCTTATATCTTCATCGTTGGAGTGTTTAAAGAAAGCCTTGGTTAAGTCTTCTAAATTATTGGTAGTTTTCCCAAAAGCCGACAAAACTATAACTAAGTTAGTATTGGGCTTAAGTTCTTCACTTACTCTTTTCACAAAGAGCTTGATAGAAGAAGCGTCATAGACAACCCCTCCACCAAATTTTAAAACTTTTAATTTCATATTTTTCTTTTTTTATTTATTTATATTTAGTGATTATCAAAAAGGACTATATTTAATCCGCTTTAATAATCACTAAACTATTTTGTCAAAAAAACAATCCTGTTATCTTAATAACATGATTTTGTAGAAATATCAAGCGAATTTAATTTTTTTATTTCTTTAAATATTGTCTAATTTCTTCACAAAGCTTCTTGGCTTCTTCTTTTGGATTTTCTGAAAAAATTATCCCCCTCGAGGAATTTATGATTAACCCTCTTCCATCACTATTTACACCATTGGCCATCACTTCTTTCACATTTCCACCTTGAGCTCAAATGCCTGGAACAAGAAAAGTAATACCCCCAACAATTTCTCTAATTTTTTTCATTTCTTCTGGATAAGTTGCTCCTACTACCAACATACAATTTTTATTTTTATTCCATTCTTTTGAAATTTTTTCCGCAACTATCTGCCAAAGTGGCTTATCATCAATTTTCAAATCTTGGAAATCTTTTGCTCCGGGATTTGAAGTGCGACATAAAATAATTACTGTTTTATCAATTCTATTTAAAAATGGTTGCACTGCCTCAAGGCCCAAGTATGGGTAAATCGTAACTGCATCAAAATTTAACCAATCAAAAATAAATTGAACATATCCATTGTTGGTATTCCCTATATCTCCCCTTTTAGCATCTAATATTGTGACTATATCGGGATAAAATTCTCTCAAATAATCCATAGTCATTTTCAATTCTTTTATTCCTTTATCTCCACGTGCTTCATAAAAAGCGCTGTTGGGTTTGTAGGCAGAAGTATATTCGTGAGTTTCTTCGATTATCCATTTATTAAATTCAAACTGTGGAAATTCCATGTTTAAAAAACGTTGCGGAATTTTTGCAATATCCGAATCAAGCCCAACGCATAAAAGTGAATTTATTTTTTTTGCTCTTTCGTCAAATTTTTCAGATATATTCATATTTTTATTTTAATGATTCTAAATACTTCTTACCATGACCAACATTTGTATTTATTGGAACATTATTTTTACAAAGAGGACATTCATTCGCATTGTAAGTATCAACAAACAAATCAGCGAGAGTATTAAAAGGCACACCAAACATCCTTGGGTCTAAATCTTTATTTTTATTTACCATTGCGCAAGCACCCACAACATTACCACCAGATTCTTGCACAGCTTTAATACTTTTTAGGATTGAACCACCAGTTGTAATTATATCCTCTACCACTAAGACCCTTTTACCATCATTGATATATTTTTCATAACCTCGAGTAAATATTTGCCCGCCATTTACATTTTTTTCTGTATAAATCCCTAGAACTTCTTTTCCATAAATTTCACTAAGATGACTTGCAACCCACTGAGAAAGGATAATCCCCCCAAGCGCTGGCCCCACAACAACTTCAATATTTGCATCTTTATATTTTTCTGCCATAAGTCTACAAATCTGAGACGTTTCTTTTGTATGTGGATATAAAAAATCTTTATTTACATAAGTATCAAAGTGTAAACCTGAAGTGCCCACAAAATGCCCATTTGATAGAATTGCTCCAACTTTTTTAAAAATTTCTATTGCTCCATTTTCCATAAAATTATAATACTTTTTTAATTTCGCGTGCCAAATATGAATTCCACATTGCCCCAGTTGCCGACATCACGACATCCGCTCCAGCATTTCTATATTCTACAAAATCTTCCGGCATCGAAACTCCCCCTACTCCTATTATAGTATAGGAATAATTAAATTTCTCTCGAAGTTTTTTTAATTTTTCTACCATTTCTAATCCTGCCCATTTTATAGAATTTCCACAAACTCCGCTTCTTGCTCTCCCCTCGCCTGGAAGTGCTTGATTGCCATTCTCGTCTACAATTTCAGCGGATATAGTATTTATGGCAGAAATTCCTTGTACTACATTACCAACTTTTTCTACAAAATCACTAAACATAGCATCATCTTTAAAATAACCAATCTTTATAATAAGTGGAATTTCTTTTATTTCATTCTTTATTGCTTTAACAACTTTCAAACTTTTTTCGGTGTCATAGCATAATAGATTGTTGGTTCCTTCATTTGGACAACTTAAATTTACTTCAAGTACTTTTACTCCAATTTCTTTTAAGAGTTTTGCACAAACACAAAAGTCATTAATATAATTTTCTACATTCCCATCCCCTGTTTTTGTTCCCTGAAATGCTCCTACAACTATCTGCCCTTCTTTAACATATTTTAAAACTTCCTTTATGTCTTTCTGCCAAAATTCTGGATCTTGCGATGGCACTCCAAAAGAATTTGTAATTGAAAGAGGTTCTTTATAATCAGAGCTTGCTTTTAATTTTCCTAAGGCTACCTCTAGTGTCAAATCTCCATTAACTTCAACTGCTAAAACATTCGGCCAAGGATGACATGCATATCTTTTTGATCGAACAGTTTTATATACAACAATATCAAAACCTTTATCAAGAGCCCTCTTTGTGAAATTCCCATTAATTAATGGCCCTGCTGGGATGCCAAAAGGAGAAAAAATTTTATACCCAAAAAAATTATATTGTGGTTCCCCCTTATTTTCAAAAATTTCCCTATCGGCAAAAGCACCAAACGGTCCCTTCTCAAGATTTTCCTCATATGATTTATTTGGGTCGTAGAAAGGTAGGTTAAACATGTTTAAAAATAATTAATTTTCAGCGATGTTATGTTTTTTTTCTAAAATAGAAATAATTTTTTTAACAATTATACTAAAATTCTCAACCAGTCTAATTTTTTGATTATCTTCAAGTTCGTGATATGGCAAATATCCCTTTTCATTTTTTTCTACTAACTCTCTAGTTTCGCTATAAATTTGCTCTCTTAAATCTTCTAATTCCTTTTTCTGTGTAGTGTCTTCTATATTATCTAGTAGAATACCTAAATATCCAACCACCCCGTAAACATTATTAATACCAAGTCTATTTGTTTTATAATATTCAAGATTATCCTTATTCTCTTCTTCTTTCCCCTCTTCTTTTAACTTTAAATGCAAATCGTTTTCCCATGCTCTTCTATTGTTGTGATATTTACCAAATGTATCAGTGAAAATAGGACCATTAATAAAATGTCTAAATCTTTTAAGACAAGTCTGAATCAAATAAATCTGCCCCTCTTCTTTTAGTTTTATTCCCTGATTTATCTCTAATTTTTCTAAGTCTAAATTCTCTCCATATTCTTTTGTGTCAAACTTTATAGGATTACCGTATTTACTAGAAAATTTAAACAATCCTTTGGCTTTTTCTGGCATCGAATTTGCTTCTTGGTTGTTTTTTATGCCCCCTATATTTTGTGATTTAAAATTTTGTTGTTCCATAATAAATCCACTATAACACAAATACGCATTTCAGAAAACGGATAAAATCTTTAACTTAAATAATGTTTTTGTAATAAAAAATCCCAGAATTAATCCTGGGATATACTTTGTCATATCATAAATATTTTTCAAGGAGTTTTCTACGTGCCTTATTGTTAT
>JBAWYA010000062.1:0-4783 GCA_037143815.1 bacterium
CATAACATAAAAAACCTAAAAATAAAAACCGTTTTCAATAAAACTTAAATCCACTCATATTTTTTAATAAAATACATTTTTAAAAATTGTGTAATTATAGAATACAATAAAAGTCCAATGAATAACAAAACAAAATAAAATGGTGGCAATGGTAAAAATTTGAATGCTCCGGCAAAAGAAGAAAATGGTAAATATATTCCAACAGTAATTACACATATAGTGGAAACTATAAGTGGTTTACTTGCCATACTTTGGAAAAAAGGAATTTTACTTGTTCTAATAATATGAACAATCAGTGTCTGTGTCAAAAGAGATTCAACAAACCATCCAGTATGAAAAAGTGCAGGATTGTTCCATGTGTTAAATACATAAAGCATTACAAAAAATGTGGCATAATCAAACAAAGAACTTATAGGACCAAAGAATAAAATAAATCTTTTAATATTCTTAAAATTCCATTTCTTTGGTTTCAATAAACTATCTTCGTCAACTTTATCTGTAGGTATAGTCATCTGCGAAAAATCATAAAGCATATTATTTGCAAGTATCTGCACTGGCAACATCGGCAAAAATGGTAAAAAAATGCTTCCACCAACCACACTAAACATATTTCCAAAATTTGAACTAGCCGCCATTTTTATATATTTAATTATATTATCAAATATTCTTCTTCCCTCTTTTATACCATCCTTTAAAACTAATAAACTTTTTTCAAGCAAAATCATATCTGAAGATTCTTTTGCTATATCTGCTGCAGTATCTACAGAGATTCCTACATCTGAGGCAATAAGAGAAAGAGAGTCATTAATACCATCCCCAAGAAATCCAACTACATGATTATTATTTCTTAAACTTTTTATAATTCTTTCTTTATCATAAGGAGATAATTTTGCAAAAACTGAAACATCTTCTATTTCTCTATTTAATTCCTCAGTATTTAATTTTTCTATATCTTTTCCAATTAATATTTTAGTAACCACTAGACCCACATCTTCACATGTTTTTCTAGTAACAATCTCATTATCCCCTGTCAAAATTTTTATCTTCACACCCAACTCTTCTAAATCTTTTATAGCTTCTTTTGCGCTTTCTTTGGGAGGATCAAAAAATGCCAAAAATCCAACTAATGTTAATTCTTGCTCGTCCTCTATACTAAAAACTTTTCTTTCTAAATTAACTTCTTTATAAGCTACAGCTATAACTCTAAAACCTTGCTCATTTAATTCTTTTTCTACAAAAAATTTCTTATCGTCTGTAAAATCTTTTAAAGGAATCACTTTATTATCAATCAATACATTTGCGCAAGAAACCATCACCTCCTCTACTGCCCCAGTACAAATCAATAAATTATTTTCTATTTCATTTTTAATAATTATAGACATTTTTCTTCTACTAAAATCAAATGGAATTTCATCAACTTTTTTATAATTTTCTAATTGTAATTTTTGATTTATTTCTTCATGTTTTAAAATAGCATCATTTATCATACTACTAACTCCCGTCTGAAAATAACTATTTAAAAATGCGTAATGTAAAGACTTTTCACTATATTTGCCATAAAAATCTAAATATTTTTCTAAAATAACCCTTCCTTCTGTGAGTGTGCCGGTCTTATCTGTACATAAAATATCCATTACTCCCAAATTTTCTATTGCATCTAAATGCTTTACAATTACTTTCTTTTTAGACAAAACCATAGCCCCTTTTGATAAATTAACTGCAACAATAGTTGGTATCATCTCTGGTGCGACACCCACCGCCACAGCAATAGCAAATAAAAATGCCTCAAACCAATTCCCTTTAAAAAAACCATTCAACAAAAATACAGCTGGAACCATAATAGCCATAAATTTTAATGTAAGCATTACAAACTCTTTCAACTCTTTATTAAAATCAGAGATATGATCATTTTTATTAATATCAGAAGCTATGCTTCCTAAATAAGTATTTTTACCAGTAGAAACAACAATTGCTTCTGCTGTACCAGACTCAACACTCGTACCTAAAAAACATAAATTACAAAATTCTATAACATCCTTTTTATCTAAATTGGAGTCTAATACATGTTTTTCTATTGGCAATGATTCCCCTGTCAACATTGCCTGATTTATAAATAAATCTTTGGAAGAAATCAGTCTCAAATCCCCAGGAATAATAACTCCTGAATAAAGATATATCACATCTCCAGGCACAATATTTTTTGAAAAAATTTCTATTTTATTATTATCTCTAATTACTGTTGTTTTGGTATGAATTATTTCTTTTAATTTATCTGCAGCTATTGATGCTTTTGTTTCTTGATAAAAATTTAAAATTATACTTAATAAAACCATTAAAATTATTATACAAAAAGATTTAATATCTCCAACAAATAATGAAACTAGTGCTAAAGCAATTAATAATAAATTAAGTGGATTTTTAAATATCTTTAATAATTCCAAAAAATGATTAGTGTTTTTTTCTTCAGAAAGATTATTGTATCCATAAATTTTAATTCTATTCACTGCTTCTTGATTACTTAAACCTGCGATATTTGAATCAAGTTCATTAAAAGCAAAACTTGGTTCATTTTTAGCAAATTTATATAACCTTTCAAAAAGATTTTTTTTTATTAAATCTGTTAATTTAATATCTTTTTTGTTTTTTAAAAAAATATGTTTCAGTAAATTCATATTTTATAACTATAACATATAAATTTCATGGTATAGTTAGCTATGGCCAATTACGCTGAAAACAGGAAAGCATATTTTAATTATGAAATATTAGAAAAATACGAAGCAGGTATTGAGCTTTTGGGTACAGAAGTAAAATCTGTACGAATTGGGCGAATGTCCCTCGAGGGAGCTTTTGTAATAATTCGTGGAGGTGAAGCATTTTTAATCAATGCTAATATTCCACCTTATCAAATAAAAATGCACCGAAAGATTATGATCCACTTAACAACAGAAGACTTTTATTAACTAAGACTGAAATTGCGAAGCTTGCAGAGAATGACAAAAATAAAAGTTTGACAATCGTGCCGATTTCAGTGTATAATAAAAATAGAAAAATCAAAGTGGAAATTGCTTTGGTTAAAGGTAAGAAAAAGTTTGATAAGCGCGAAACGTTAAAAAAGCGTGATACTGATCGTGAGTTGAGAAGAGAATATAAAGGACATTGACAACAAGCGAAGTTTTCTAAAAATTTTGCTTATATATGATTGGGGATGCAAGGCATAGACGGTAGGCCTTTTGTTATTGATGCATATCGAGAATGAACGTAATCTCGTAAAAATTCGTTCAATAGCTTAATTGCAAAATTAGCTTCCAAAGTAAAAGCAGCAGTCTCTCCATACTTCGGTATGAATGACTTTGCTTTTGCTTCAGTTTCCGCTTCGGCGTAACTGATGTCTCTTTTATAGACTTCCGATATATAAATAGAGGCATAATATTATCGGGATAGTTCTGACGATTGTTTCGACGTTGGAGCAAAACAAAGAAACTCGATTAAAAAATATTTGGCTCGCTTAAGAATTTTTTAATTTAAACAAAAAAGCGTGCTATATATGTAGACTTCTTTACAAAAACCTTCTGCACGGGGATTCAATTTCCCCCATCTCCACAAAAATTATTATGTTGACTTTAGTCAACAGATACGCTATTATCTTGTAGTCAAAGGTATTTTTGGCACTATTTATACAAATTGCGTGAAAGAATAAACAACCAAATACGGGCAATCGAACTTCGAGTTTTAGACAGTGAAAATAAAAATCTCGGTGTTTTAAGCATAAAAGATGCTTTAGAAATGGCTCAAGGGAAGGGTCTTGACTTGATTGAGATAGGTCCAAATGCCAATCCCCCATTAGCAAAAATAATGGATTTTGGGAAATATCAATATGAGGCAAGTAAGAAGTTAAAAAAAGCCAAAGCGGGTGCAAACAAGACAGAGACAAAGGGAATTCAAATAAAAATAGGTACAGGAGATCATGATTTGGAGTTAAAAGCGAAAACCGCTTCCAAATGGATAAAGGAAGGACATCGAGTCAAAGTTGAACTTTTCCTTGCTGGACGCGCGAAATATATGGATGAAAAATTTTTAAGAGAACGTTTAGACAGAGTGTTACATTTAATTACTGAGGATTATAAAATATCCGATGCATATAAAAAAGGTCCAAAAGGTTTAACAACAACAATAGAAAAAGCAAAATAACATGAAAGGAATGAAAACAAATAAGTCATATTCAAAAAGATTAAAAGTCACCAAAAATGGCAAGCTGATTGCTCGCAAGCCTGGTTTTAACCACTTTAATGCAAAACAATCACGCAATGCACAACTTGCCGGACACAGAGGTGTAAATTTTGTAATTAAAAATAAACCAAAAAGTCACTTATTACCATTCGTATAACAGCTATTAAGCTAATTCAATGACAAGAATAAAAAAAGGAGTACATGCATTAAAAAGACGAAGAAGCGTTTTGAAACAAACAAAAGGTTTTCGTCATGGCCGTAGCACAAAAGAACGTCAAGCAAAAGATGCACTTTTGCATGCTGGAAATTACTCTTTCGCCCACAGAAAAGACAAAAAATCACACAATAGAAAACTTTGGAATATTAAAATAAATGCTGGCGCACGTGAATTAGGCACAACATATTCCAGATTGATTGATGGACTCAAAAAGAAAAATATCTTAATTGATCGCAAAATACTTTCTACTTTAGCTGAACACAATCCTACTACTTTTGCTAAAGTTCTAGAAGCTATAAAATAACTAAAAACTAAAGAATGCAACTTTTGCAGGGGTTT
>JBAWYA010000063.1:0-4769 GCA_037143815.1 bacterium
CAGGTTTTGATAAGCTCTCCTTTATAGTATTAGGTGGTGAGAACAAACAGGGGCTTCCTTTTGTTAGTATTAATCCAACTTTTGTTACACCGACATTGTTAACATTTATTGTGCCATCTGTTAGCACAGATCCAATGTATGCTGGTCTTGTTTTGTCAGGAAGTTACACAATTCAAGTAGGTGAAGCAATAAAAGGTGTGGAATTAAGTAATTCAGCTAATTTGACGATTACAAAGTCTAGCAATAATCAAACTGCAAGTACTACCAATCCTGACATAGGAACTATTACTCCATCATCTGCCCCAGTTGGAACAACAATTGAAATCAAAGGAAGTGGACTTGGTGGTTTTGAAGGAGATGTATATTTTACTTTTGAGAGACCAGATGGTAAGAAAGTAAGATTGCCTAGTGTATTGTCGCAACAGTTTACTGGTGATGGTGTTGGTTCTCAACTTGCTCGGGTGACAATAAAAGAACCTTGTCAGTCAGGTCAGACTGTATATGGAAATTATTCTGGAATCTCTTCTGTATGTGATTATGTTCAACTTACCCCCGGAGTTTATAAAGTTTATACTCAACCTTGGGGTAAAATGAGTAATGTTGTGAATTTTACAATCACTTCTAATTAAACTGTCACAGTTTTTAGTTGCGTTAGGCAAGACCTAACGCAAGATTATTTGCACCTCATTTGGGTTGTGATATACTGAAAATATGGATAAAATAAAACAAAAAACTTACACAATTCAAGAGGTTCAAGAAAGTCTGGATCATTACTTAGATTCTTCTTCAGAGAGGCTTCGTTTGCGTTTGAAGACAGCTTGGAAAAAACAAACTTTTACAAAACAACCATTATCACTATATGATAAAGTTAAGATTTAAGTCGCAGGCCTTATCCGAGCTTCATAGTTTCATTAGAAACTATGAAGGAGCTTTTTACGAATTATATAGAGATACCGGCATTTGGAGTGAAGATTTAATTATTCAGACTTATTGAGAAAGTGCTAGAAAATTATATTTGCAGATTTTACAAGAAATAGAAAATAAATTAGGAAAAAAACAAGTTTTAGGACGCAAGTCTCTTGGTTTGTGGCATGAACTTAATTTCTATGTTGGTAATCGTTTAATAATTGTGTATTACTCGCAAGATTTGAAAAATAAATTTAGATTTATTGAATCAATTGCTATTGATAGAAAGCCTATTATTTTTTAGATCCTTACATTCAGATAATTTTTTTTATTTGACTTTTTTAGGCAAAAAGAGTAAATTAAAGAAGCCCTTGAAAGGGGCTTTTTTAAAAGAATATAACATCATGGAAGCAAAAATATACAATCAAAAAGGAGTTGAGGCAGGGAAGATAGAACTTCCAGCAAAGGTTTTTTCTGCAAAGTGGAGAAGCGACTTGGTTCACCAAGTTGTTCAAAGTATGAGAAGCAACAAAAGAGCTGGTACTGCTGATACCAAAGACCGAGGAGAAGTTCGTGGTGGAGGAAAGAAGCCTTGGAAGCAAAAGGGTACTGGACAAGCTCGTCATGGATCATCACGTAGTCCTATCTGGGTTGGTGGTGGAGTAACTCATGGTCCTCTTTCTGACAAGAATTACAAGAGAAAAATCAGTAAGACAATGCGAGCTCAAGCTTTGTTCTCAGTTCTCTCAAAGAAATTTAAAGATGGAGAAATACTTTTTGTTGACACACTTGCCACATCTTCCATAAAAACAAAAGATGCTGTGAATGTAATAAATAATTTGACAAAAGTTTCTGGCTGGAAGACTGTTGATGCTAGCAAGAAGCCTCGTGTACTCACTGCACTCTTTGGACGTGATGGTAAGACAGAAAAGAGTTTTAGAAATATCCCACTATTAGAGATAGTCTTTTTGAAGAATTTAAATCCATTTGATGTGTTAAACTACAAGTATCTTTTGATAGAAAACCCAGTAGAAAGTGTTAAATTTTTAGAAAGTAGGGGATGATTCCCCTCGTTGAGGGGTGCCTGAAAGGCGGGGTGGATTTAAATTTAGTCCACCTCCCCCTAAAGGGTACTCCTCAAGAGGAGAATAAAACAAACATATGACAAACATAATCAAAAATCCAAGAATAACAGAAAAAGCATCTTTTGCCGCCGAGCAAAATGTTTACACTTTTGATATAGGAGAAAATGCAAACAAGACAGAAATAAAAAAGGCGATTTTTAAACTTTACAAAGTGAAGCCTGTAAAAGTAAATGTTTTACCAATACCAAGAAAGTCTGTTATGTCTAAAGGTAAAGCCGGTGTAAAAGGTGGAGGCAGGAAAGCATTTGTATATTTAAAGAAAGATGACAAGATAGAATTTGTTTAACGATACGAAAATTTTACGAAAGCTACAAAAAATATAACGAAAATTAAAATGAAAACATATAAACCCACAAGTAAATCAAGAAGACAGATGAGCCATGTTCCATACAGGGAACTTTTGTCTCATACAGAACCAACAAAATCTTTGACTCATGGTTTTTATCGCCGAGTTGGTAGAAATAGCGCAGGACGCATAACTGTCAGACATAAAGGCGCAGGTCACAAGCGTTTATATCGAGACGTAGACTTTTTATATAATAAAAAAGAAATTCCAGCTACAATAAAATCTGTTGAATATGATCCAAATCGTTCAGCTTTTATTGGTTTGGCTGTTTATAAAGATGGAGAAAAGAGATATGTTGTTTTACCAAAATCAGTAAAGCCCGGAGATACTTTTATGGTTTCAGACAAAGCGCCTCTTACACCAGCAAACAGACTTCCTCTTAAAAATATTCCAGTTGGAACATTTGTTTACAATATTGAAATGCAACCAAACGGTGGTTCAAAGATTGGCCGTTCTGCAGGTATCTTTGCTCAAGTTGTCGCTAATGCTGAAGGATATACAAATATCAAAATGCCTTCAACTGAAATCCGAAAGATAAGTGAAAATTGTTACGCATGCATAGGTACTGTTTCAAACGATGAACATCATTTGGAAAATTGGGGTAAGGCTGGCCGAACTCGCTGGAAAGGAATTCGTCCTACTGTTCGTGGTACTGCTATGAACCCAGTTGACCATCCATACGGAGGTGGAGAGGGCAGACAAGGCCGTGGAACAAAACGTCCAAAGACTATGTGGGGTAAGGTTACTGGTGGACGAAAGACTCGTGGTCCAAAGAGATACTCAAATGTTTTCATTGTTTCTCGCCGAAAGACTGGAAAAAATAAATAAAAATTCCCCTCTTGAGGGGTGGCTCGCTTGCGAGACGGGGTGGACATACCTCACCCCAGCCCTCTCCTTATAAAGGAGAGGGGGAAATACTTCCACCTCCCTCCGACCTAAAGTCGGAGTACTCCTCAAGAGGAGAATAAACTACAAAAAGCCTATAAAATATAGGTTTTTGTGATTTTTATTTGACTTTTAGTGTGTATTGTGCTATACTCTACTTTAGAGTAAGGTTCCTTGATAATGTTGCTGTTATGAGTGTAGCGATACGAGAGCTTCTATTTTTGGAGCTTTGGTATCGCTACGCTCATGTTGAGTGTGGTGAAAAGACAACCAAAAAATTGAAAAAATATGGGATACTCACGTTGGACAGATGATTCAGTGGAAAGTAAAAAAGTCGAGTCATTCCTAGACTTATTGTTTACTCAGTGTCAGACGATTAGTGATGGGTACTACTCGATTGAAGATCCGCAGACGCTGGCACATGTTCACCATGTGGCCTACGAGGCAGCCCTAGCCGAGGCCCAGCAGTTGGCACCAGATGCAGTAAAGCGTCACCGTGGGCGGATTGATGAGAAAGGAAATCTCGCGCCACAAGAAGCTTCGTCTGTCATTGCGTAGGCGGAGATAGGCTACAGAAAAACTCAAGGTGAGATTTACCTCTAAAAATCTGGCTTGCTTACAGCTAAAAAAGTAAGTTCGCCGAAAGGCTTTAATTTGTCAATTGTTTGTTCTTTTTTTGTAATTATAATGTTGGGACGAAAGGTTCTATTCCTTTCGTCCCACTGTTAGCGAGATGTGTATCTCGCCTGATGAGTCCAAAAGGACGAAAACAGTTTAAAAATTTTAATTTAAGAACATAAAAAAACGGAAGCAAGGCTTCCGTTTTTTTATGTTGACACCCTGTGGCACATTGTGCTACACTTGTGACATGAGAACAACTTTAAATATATCAATGCCACCACTGCAAAAAAAGAATGTGGCTCGCATGATAAAAGATTACAATTATACTTCTGCCAGTGAATTTTTTCGTGATGCAGTTAGGGCGCTTGAAGAAGATAAACTCATTAAAGACATCATGGAAAGTGAAAGGGAATTTGCTGCTGGAAAAGGCAAATTACTTCGCTCCCTAAAAGATTTAATGTAAATTTATGAAAATTGAGTACTCTTCTAAATTTGCTAGGCAATTCAAAAAATTACCAAGAGAGATAAAAGAATCTGCCATAAAATGTGAGAGTCTTTTTAGGATAAACCCATTTGATCCAAAATTAAAAACACATAAATTGCACGGAACAATGCAAGACTATTGGGCTTTCTCTATTTCTTATAATTATCGTATTGGTTTTACTTTTTCTGAAATAGACTATGTTAAATTTCACGCTATAGGCAGTCACGACATTTATAAATAACCCCCCATCCAACCTCCTCCTTAGTAAGAGGGAGGTGAGAAAGGTGTCTAGAAGTCAAAAAGCCTATAAAATATAGGTTTTTATGTTACTGAATTAGCATTCTAAATGCACCCCCTCATCTTTTCCAGAACACATGTCTCG
>JBAWYA010000064.1:0-4705 GCA_037143815.1 bacterium
ATATGTAATACAGGTGATCCAGGATGTGATGCTCCTATTAATGTGGGAGGTGTTGCACAACACAAAAGTGGTTCTTTAGCTATTGGTAAAACATCAGATTCTACTGCAGGATACGCACTTGATGTGCCAAATTTAGCTAATTTTGGAGGTTTAGTTACTCAAGCTTTCACTATGCCTACAGGTGCTGGAGCTGGGAAGGTTTTGACTTCTGCAAGTGATGGAACAGCTTCTTGGCAGACACCTGCTACGGGAGGTGTTGGGGGGACGTCAGGTACACAATGTGATAATACGGTTCATTGGCTTGCTCGCGCTGATACAGTCGGCGCTAGTTCATCTTTTGGTGGTCTTATTTTCCAAAACACTACTGGCAATCCTATACAAGTAACTAGTGGAATATCAGGATTAATGTTTTCTAATCCTAATGTGGGTGTTATTTCAATGTCAAGTCAAAAAGATTTTGCGGAGTTTTTTAGCTTTACTTACCGCAAACCAAGTCTGGGTCCGGACTATGGAATGGTAGGCGCTGTTGCTCAATACGGTACTACTGCAAGAACTTCGAGTGCTGTTATACCTCCAGATTACTATTTTGTTATTAATTCTTTAAATTATGATTACGATAGTTTCGGATATTACGTACAACTGTGTGGAGGGGGAGGTAGTACAGACGGGCTTACTCAGTATAAACAACATCGTGGCATTAGTGGGTTTCCTTCATATATAGAGTGTGATAATGCTTCGGTGAGCCCAGCTGGAAAATTACTTTTGACTGTAGAGGAAACTGGTATTCCAAATTATTTCGGAACAGGTGATACTGTGATTTATGGTAATCCTTCAGGGACTGGAACAGCTGGTGATATATCAGCAGTCTATGGTAAATCCGATGGATCCTTAAGAAAAATCACTATAAGTGGCACCGGAAATGGGGGACAGGGTTATTCAAGTTTTAATTGCCCTTTAAGTGTACATACAGATGGATCAACGCAAATCGAATACTATAGCTATTAAGTTTAACTTCTAGATATAAAAAGAAGATTAAAAAAACACTAGCTATATGCTGGTGTTTTTTTTAGGAGACTAACTAGAACTATTCTCACTAGTATTTTTTCGGCAAGCTTGGTGTGGTGGTAAATAATTATGTTATACTTAAAACCATGAAAGCTATTAGGATATTTCTTCTAATTTTAATAATTATTGGCATTGTATTGCTTCTTACTCAAAAGCTTTGGGTGCCGAAGTTGGTCAACCAGATTCTCATTTCTGAGGGTTTTCCAGATGGTAAAGATATTCCTTCTTCACAAACAGGGGATAAAAATATTCCAATTTCTATAACTACTAAAGATATAAAAGAGGAAAATTTTAGTGGCACAGTTCCAGTTATTTCTGGTACGAGTATTCTCGCGGTAAAAATGCGAGAGTATATTGATTCACTAGTTTTAGAATTTAGAAACGATGCAAATATTTCTGTGCCTTCAGTGAAAGAGGAATTCGGAGCTGACAGCCCTATAGCAGATTATAATATTTCTATTGATTCAGAATATATCAAAGGTCAAAAGACAGAGTCTATTGCTACCAGTGTCTATACTTATACTGGTGGCGCGCATGGCAGTTCTTCGTATAAGGTTATGACTACTTATATTTCTGGCGATAGGATTTTATCTTTGTCGGATATTGTTAAACAAAGCGAACAGAAAAATTTTGTTGAATTTGTGAAAAAACAATTAAATGACTGGCGACCAGATGGTGAAGATGTATCTCCTGTTTTTGCTGAGGATATTAATTCTTTAACATTTGATTCTTTTGAAAATTGGTCTATAGATGATCAAAATTTAACGATTTATTTTGATCAATATGCTATAGGCCCGGGTGTCCTCGGAGCAGTACCTTTTCCGTTATCACTTTCGATAATTAAGAATTTCTTGCAATGACAAAAAGGAATTTACTTTGGCTTTTTCTAATTTTATCTGTTTTATTATTTTCTACGTTTTTTTTATTTCCAGAATTTTTTAGTAGTAGCACTTCTTATTTATCTGGAATCGCAAAAGTTGGCATAGAAGGTAATAAAACTTATAAAATAGGAGAGCCAGCAGTAGTTGCAATAGTTTCACCGCTTGATACTGTGGCTTATAATAAAAAGTTAAATGAATTAGCAAATAATCCACCTGATCGTATTGTGTATGAAACTGTGAAGACTATTGTAAAAGATAAAAATGGTAAATCTATAACTAAGACCACCAAAGTTCCCATTTCTCCACAACCAATAGTGTCACATCTTTGGCCAGTAAAGACTGTTTATCCAAATGCTGGAGCGTTGTTACCATTCAATCGCATCGTTGCTTACTATGGCAATTTGTCTTCAAGGGGAATGGGAGTTTTGGGGCAATATCCAGAAGAAGAGATGTTGCAGAAGTTGGATGTTGAAGTGAAAAAATGGGAGACAGCAGATCCATCTACTCCTGTTATTCCAGCTCTCCATTATATTGCAGTTGTTGCGCAAGGTAGCGCTGGTAAAGATGGTAAATATAGAACTAGAATGTCAGATTCTGAAATAAAAAAGGTCATCACAATAGCATCAAAAATAAATGCAATTATATTTCTTGATATTCAAGTTGGGCTTTCAAATTTAGAAACTGAATTGCCTTTACTTGAGAAATATTTAAAATTACCGAATGTGCATTTGGGTGTTGATCCAGAATTTTCTATGAAGACTGGTGCTAAACCAGGTAAAGTTGTGGGCACATATGATGCTGTTGATATGAATTTTGCAATAAATTATTTGGCAAAAATTGTAAAAGAAAATAATATTCCTCCAAAAATTTTTGTCATTCATCGTTACACGCAACCAATGTTAACTAATTATAAAGATATTAAACCATTACCTGAAGTTCAGGTGGTGGTGCATATGGATGGCTGGGGGACGAAGTCCAGAAAGATTGGCACATACACCAATTTTATTTATCCAGAACCGATTCAGTTCACTGGTTTTAAATTATTTTATAAAAATGATGTAATAGAGCCGGGTACTGTCTTGATGACACCAGAAGATATATTGAAATTAAACCCAAGACCTAGCTATATTCAGTATCAATAATCATTTTTATGAGCTAGTAGTGATCTAGCAACTAAAGAAGCCTTCAAGGTTTCAAGACCCACTCTGTTTCGATGGCAGAGCGCTCTACTTAAAGGAAATGGAAAACTGGAAGCCTTAAACAAGAAAAGTACAGCTCCTAAGAACAAGAGAAGGCGTGTCATTCCAAAACAAGTGCAGGACTTCATTCTAACAGAAAGAAAATTTGATCCGCATCTTTCCAAAGACAAGCTCTCGATATTAATGCGAGAAGACAAGGTGGCAGATCTATCTTCTTCAACAGTCGGTAGAATGCTCGATGATTTAAAGAAACAAAAAATACTTCCTAATCCAAAACATATTTCATATCATGCCAAGACAGACACTTTTCATGAAAAAACCAAGGTAAAACGTAAGAAACTACGCTCCAAAGGTCATACTGAAGGTCTAGTGAAAGCAGATTCAATCGTTCGTTTCACTAATGGCATCAAAAGATATATTGTTACCGCTATCGACAAAAAATCAAAATTCGCTTTTGCTTACGCTTACAAGAATCATTCATCAGACGCGACTGTTGATTTTATGAAAAAGTTTAAAAATGTGGCTCCCATATCTCTCACTCATGTTCAGACTGATAATGGTAGTGAGTTTGCAAAACATTTTGATATTTTTTTAGAAAAGAATGGCATCATTCATTTCCATACTTATCCTAGAACTCCAAAAATGAATTCTGAAATTGAGAGATTCAATAGAACACTCTCTGATGCTTTCATTAAACAGAACAGAATGCTTCTTGCTTATGATATTGATGCCTTTAATCAGAAGCTAATTGATTGGCTTCTTTGGTACAACACCAGACGTCCTCATTGGTCGCTTGGACTTATTTCTCCTTTGAGGTATATTGTGAGTACATTATCAGCCGAGGAGTCTCATATGTTATGGACGGATACATGTATTTGACAATGATTTTTTGTTAGTATATACTTGTTTCCAGCGTCTTTCCTTTAGTGGTTAAGACGTTTTCATTTCAATGTCTTTTGAAAATAGAATAAAATTGAGAACCCTCCGACGTTACGTCGGAGGAGCAAGTCTCAAAAATAAATTTGAGTAAGTAATAATAACTCCGACGTAAAAAGTCGGAGCTCCGACCCGAAAGGCGTCGGAGTTTCAAAGAGCAAAAGATTGAACTCTTAATGATAACAAAAAATATTTCTTTACAATGCTAAATAATGTCGCAAGATATTAGAGAGTGTAATGATGAAATGCTGTTTTTTGTTTTGTTTCGTTCTAAACTTTTATTTAGAGTTTGATCCTAGCTCAGGATGAACGCTGGCGGCGTGGATAAGGCATGCAAGTCGAACGGATTTTTCAAAATCGGAGATGAGATTATATCAAGTCAAAGGTCGTGAAAAATTAGTGGCGAACGAGGTAGTAATACATAGGAACTTCCCCCAGAGTCGTGAATAATCCGTCGAAAGACGGACTAATACACGATGGTCTCGCAAGAGTAAAGTTTTAACGCTCTGGGAAAGGCCTGTGCGATATCAGCTAGTTGGCAGTGTAAAAGACTACCAAGGCTATGACGTCTAGGGGAGCTGAGAGGCTGACCCCCACCGATGGTACTGAGACACGGACCATACA
>JBAWYA010000065.1:0-4685 GCA_037143815.1 bacterium
CTACACTTGCATTAATTATATGCCTCTTGGTATAATAAGCCACATGTTAGATAGGTTATATTATTATATAAAGAATACTAAAATTAGCCAAAGAAACGTCTAGTAAACCGCCCAAAAGCGGTTTTTTTAATGAAAATATGGATAAATACAAACAAAAATTATTAAAACAAGCGAAATCACACATTGATTTTGCAATATATAAAATCCAAGAAAAATTGGAAGTGGTAAAAGTACTAGCCAATCAAAGTTTAAAAGGGTTCGGTAAACTGCCTCCTGAAGATCAGGCCGTTTTTATGAGCTTGCGAGGAAGTGCACATAAGCGAATCGTTGAACTTACACACCTTAAAGGTTCTCCATATTTTATGAAATGTGAAATTACAGACGAAGCAGGAAAAGATAAAAACTATTTTTTTGCTAAACATGAGTTTTCTGAAGAATCAATTTATTCTTGGATTGCACCAGTTTCAGCGATAAGGTTTGAAAACCCTGGTAAGGCATCTTATAAACTTCCGAATGGAGCAATCAGGACTGTAACGATTAATCAAAAGGAAACATACATGATTGTGGACGGTAAAATACTTTTATTTGCTCTTGAGACAAAAGATAAACCCCGTGAATTAATTTACCAGGAACATTTTACAAAACAAAAATCCGAGTTTATTCTCCCAGAAATTGTTGCACAGATGGAGAAAACCCAAGATCAAGTTATTCGTGCGAGCCACAAAGGAGGTTTAGTTATTTCTGGCCCAGCTGGCTCAGGAAAAACTACTCTCGCTTTGCACCGTGTAGCATATCTTACACAAGTACCTGATACTGCTTTATTATACCCGTCTAACTCTATTATGGTTATGGTACAAGATAATGGAACCAAGGACTACTTCTCAACTCTTCTTCCTAGTTTGGGTATAAATGATGTAAAAATTACAACTTTCTCACAATGGGCTTTCAAGGTTCTTGGATTTGAGGGATACTCTTACATAGAAAGATATGGAGAAAATGAAGAAGAAAAAGATTTATATGAATATCAAAAACTCAAAGCTTTACGAGAAGCATCTCTTGTCGGGTGGAATAAAAATATCTACACTATTCTATCTTCGCAGTATTTTAAATATTTTTCACACAATAATTTAAAATTATTTGAGAAACAAAAAAAGGAAAGTAAATTGGACCGTTTTGATTTAGTTATTTTACTAAAATCCTATTTTGGAAAGTATAAGAAATTTGAAATCCACAGAGAGTATTTTACCTCTATAAAAGGCAAGGTTGTCCGTAAAATAGAAAGAACTGCAGTTCTATATTCACTAATGGTTATTGACGAATTTCAGAACTATCTTCCTGAACAATTGCAGATTTTAAAAAGTTGCCTTAATGAGAAAACACAATCTATGGTTTATGTTGGCGATATGGCTCAACAGGTAAAATTAGGAACTATAAGAAATTGGCAAGACGTTAACGAGATTATTCCTTCCGAAAGAAATATTAAATTAAATAAAGTCTATAGAAATACGAGAAATATATTATCTTTCATTAAAAATCTTGGTTATGAAGTTGAACTGCCTGATGGTCTAAAAGAAGGTCCAGTTGTTCTAGAGACAATAGCAAAAACAACTGAAGAAGAAATAGAACATATCAGAGGAGTTATATTAAAATACAAAAATGGAAGTATCGGTATTCTTGCAAAAGAAGAATCTTATCTTGCGAATTTCAAAAAAGAATTTGCTGAAGCTAGAAATATTCATGTACTTACAATGCTTGAGGCTCAGGGAGTTGAATTTGACCTCGTTTGTCTTGTTGGTATCAAAAAGGAATCTTTTAGTTTGGTTCATTATGCAGATACATCATCAGAGCATATTGAAGAAAGAAAAAGGATGCAGAAAGATTTATTGTATGTTGCCCTTACTCGTGCAATTACAGAACTTCATATTCTTGGATCAGAAAAACTAGTCTTAGGGTAATAGTTATAGTTTTTTAGGTTCAAAATTGCTAAATTAAGCTAATATGGGCCACAGAGGTGATCAAATTAAAATTTTAAACCTTGTTTGTTCAAAAATGCTGAATAAAAATTTATAAAAGCGGAGATGGTGAGATTTGAACTCACGATACCTTTTCAGGTATGCCGGTTTTCGAAACCGGTGCCTTCAACCACTCAGCCACATCTCCTTATATTCACTTTGTTCAAAAGGAGATCGCTTACGCGAACTGTGGCTTCGTGGTCTCTCGTTCCACTCGCGGTAAGGAATAAAGCAGTTTATTTCTTACCCATCTCAGCCACATCTCCATACCTTCAATCTACCATTTTTTTCAATTTTTTCAATTTATTTTATTTAACTAAAAACTTTTTCAAAAGATAGAGAAGATATAGAACAGCTACGCCAGATAAAAATCCTAGAATAAACGGAGTGGTATTGTCTGGGGAGGAATGCGGGCGGGTTTCGGACTGGGGGTTTTCGGAATTTCAAAAATGCGTTGCCATACAAAAAATAGAGTTGCCCTTGCCCCACCCTCCCATTGCGCGGGCAACACAATTCTTCTCCCTAAGATGCTTGTAGAGTAATTGCTCTCCATAGACCAATTATATACTATTTGGTAAAATAACTGCAAGTGGATTAATTGTGTATGAATAAAGAAATATCAAAATTCGGGCAAAAAGTCCGCAAAGTGCGCCTCCAAAAGAAAATGTCGCAAGGCGACATAGCGAGGATTTTGGGTGTCCACCGGACATACATTAGCGGCTTGGAGCGTGGAGTTAGAAATCCCTCGCTTTTGACGATACAAAAGGTCGCGAAAGCTCTTGGGGTGAACGCAAAAAATCTTATATGATTATGAACAAAGAATTTTCGGAAATAACAAATGGGTTTAAGCGTACTTTGCGACTCATGGAAAAGCCTGAGAAAACCGCTTTGGTTTTCGCGTCTTTCCTCATGCTCATCACGGGAGTTCTCACAAACTTGCCTGCTGTCATTTTGGGGCGTTTGGTGGATAAACTTGTCGGAGCAGAAAATTTTGACGTGAGTATTGCAATTCCATTTATCGCTTTGATAATCGGCATAATTCTTGTACGCGAAGCACTAACTGTTGTAAGGAAATATTTTGTTGAAAATGTGGCGACACAAACTGACAAAAAACAGACAGTAAATGTCATTGAGCATTTACTAAAAACAGATATTGCAAACATCAATCAACAACAAATTGGCTCTTTGCATGGAAGAATTTTTAGATCAATCCAAGGAATGATAAAAATTATCAAACTAGGATTTCTCGATTTCTTTCCGGTTTTCTTCAGCGGACTAGCCGCAATTGCTATCGCACTAACTCAAAAACCATTACTGGCTGGTGTAATGATTTTGGTAATTCCGGTAGGACTTTTTATCATCGTGTGGCAGGTTTCCTCGCAGAAAGGAATACGAGTCGCTTTATTGCGAGGAAAAGAAAAAATTGACGGCGCAGTCGTTGAAATGCTTGGCGGTATAGAAACGGTGCGAGCATTGAATACTGAAAATCAAGAAGTGGCGAAAGTTGAAGAAGTCGCCGAAGCAATGCGAAAAAAAGAAATTAGGCATCATATTTTCATGGCGTTGTTTGACTCCGGAAAATATCTCAATGAGGCATTTTTCTATGTCATAGTAATTTCTCTTTCAATTTTTCTCGCGGCACAAGGAATAATTACGAAAGGTGATATTCTTGTTTATTCCATTCTGTTTTTGAGTATAACAGGACCATTGCGTGAAATTCATAGAATACTTGATGAAGCCCACGAAAGTTCGATTAGAGTAAATGACTTATATGACTTGCTCAATCAACCGAGAGATGTTTCTTTCCAAGCGAATGGCAAAGAAAGATTTACCTCAAACATCGCCAACGCAATAGAGATAAACAATCTATCTTTCAAATATGAAAATTCGCCAGTTTTGCAAGATATAAATTTCGTTATCAAGAACGGAGAGAAAATCGGAATAGCTGGTGCGTCTGGTTGCGGTAAATCTACGCTCATAAAAATTCTATTGCGATTAGTGCATGGCTATTCCGGAAAGGTAGGAATCTTTGGCAAGAACTTGGACACAGTAAGTAGAGAGGAAATTGCGGATTGTATCGCATATGTGCCGCAAAAGACGCACATATTTTCTGGTTCTATAAAAGACAATATCGTTTATGGTTGTGAACGAGAAAATATCACAGACGAAGAAGTTATCAGAGCCGCAAAACTGGCGAATTTATATGAAGAGATAGAAAATTCACTCGGAGGATTATCGGGCAGAGTCGCCGAGAATGGAAATAACTTGAGCGGTGGACAGAAACAGCGACTCGCTATTGCACGACTGATACTAAAATCACCAGAACTATTGATACTTGATGAAGCGACTTCTGCCCTCGATAATACGAACGAAACCAAAATACAAAGAAACATCGAGCAATTGTTCAAAGATAAAACGACCATAACAATTGCTCATCGATTAACGACGCTCAAAAACACTGATAGGATTTTTGTTTTTGAGCGAGGCAAGATCGTCCAAGAAGGAACTTTTGACGGCCTCGCTAATCAAAAAGGTCTCTTTCAAGATTTTCTAAAACAGAAAGAGCCTGATATGCTTGATGTCGAGGCTGTTTGATTTTTGGCAACGCATTTTTGAAATTCCGAAAACCCCCAGTCCGAAACCCGCCCGCATTCCTCCCCAGACCCCTCCTGC